>CAIJWY010000136.1 GCA_903824455.1 uncultured Micrococcales bacterium | reverse complement strand
GGCAACGGTCACGGTGATCAGGGTTCTGGCGGTGGGGCGTCCGACCTGCGCATTTCTCAAAATCTGAGCGACCGCGTGGTGGTTGCTGGTGGTGGCGGTGGAACCGGAGGTTGGATTGGCGGTGCGGGAGGTCCTGGCGGTCTGACCATAGCTTCGGCTGGCGTCAAAGGCTCACCGTCGGGTACCGCGGGTGGGGGAGGCACTCAGACTGCCGGCGGAGCCGCAGGATTAGGAGCAACCTCGGGTAACGGCAGCGCGGGTGCACTGGGTATCGGCGGCATTGGTGGCAATGGAGGAATCGCCGGCGGCGGCGGTGGCGGTGGAGGTTTCTACGGTGGTGGGGGTGGCGGTGCCGACAGCGTCACCGGGGGAAGCGATGGGGCTGGCGGTGGCGGAGGTTCGTCATTCGCCACACTCGCTCTAACCAGTTCAGTTGTTCATCAGGCGGGCGTGCGTTCCGGCAACGGTCAGGTGGTGCTTCGCTACACGTTCGCGCCCGCTGTTGTGTCATTCACGCTTACCAGTAGTCCAAATTCGATTAACGGTAAAGCCAGCTATCAAATCATCTTCGACCAGCTTGTCTACGACCTTGACGTATTCGACTTCAAAACCACCGGCACGGCTTCTGGCTGCACGGTTGCGAATCCAACTGGCGATGGTTATCGGTTTCAGATTGAAGTAACCGGTTGTTCCAGCGGCACACTAAACCTATCGCTTCGCCCGTTTGCGGTCATCGGCGCATCTTCCGGCCCAGCAACCGAAAGCTATGCAGTTGGCGCGGTGACCTTGGATAGTCAGGCGCCTTTGTTCACACTCGAGGCACCGGCTTCTCCAACCAAGGCGACTACTTTGAGTTTTCAACTCAAGTCGGTCGAAGAGTTTTCTAAACCCAATGCATCGGCATTCGAAGTTTTTGGAAGTGGTTGCCAACTCGGTAGTATCACGATGACGAACTCTTCGACCGCAGCCATCAACGTAATCGGTTGCCAGAGCGCAGCCAATGTGAAACTAAAAGTTTTGGCAAATCAAATTTCAGACTTAGCCGGAAACACCGGACCATCCGAGCCAATCCAGAGCCTAGATATTTTGGTAGATCGCGAACCACCGACCGTAATTCGAAATCAACTGGTTGGCATCACTGCTGACCTAAATGAGTTTGAAGTGGTCTTCAGTGAATCGGTCACTGGTCTCACTCTGCAATCATTTGAAGCGAGCCCAGGGTGCAACCTGAGCAAACTCGACGGAGAAAAAAGCGAATACCGGGTTTGGCTTACCGACTGCCAGTCAAACGCTTCGCTGACCCTGAAAACACTTCAAGCTATAGATGCCGCAGGGAACCTAGGCCCAACAGTTGCTCAGAATGGCACGGGCAACAATGACAAAATAGCGCCTACCGCACTGATTACCGAGCTTGTTCGAACCGACAAATCAATTAGCCCGAGTTTCGAACTGCGATTCGATGAAGTGGTAACAGATTTCCAAATCGACGCCCTTTCCAAGAGCGGCACGGCCAAAAACTGCGAGTTCAGTGTTTCCGAGGTCACCTCAGGCACCGTTTACCGCATCGACAGTTCATTCTGTTCGGCCGGAAGCCTAAGGATTTCGCTACTGCCAGGCAGTGTCACCGATTCTCATGGGAATCAGGGGCCACCAACTCAAACCGATTCCCCGATGGCGAGAATTTCTGAAAAGGTAGTACCCGTGAGCACTGTGACTCGCTCGAATCTGGATCCCTTCGATCAGAACCCGGCGGAAGCTGTGGCGCCCAACAGAGTTAAACCACAGAATCCGCCCAACCAAAACACCGTGGCATCACCAATCGAATTAGCAAGGTCGGAAGGTTTGGCACCGGAGTCATGGGTTGCGCTGCTCGTAGCCGGGGTTGCGCTACTTATTTCGAAACGCTCTAGGGGCAGAAGAGCTATTCGAAGATAACCGTGCGGTCGCCGTCGAGCAGCACGCGGTGTTCGGCAAACCAGCGAATGGCCTGAGTGAGAGTCTTCGACTCAACGTCTTGGCCCATTGCCACCAGAGTCTCTTTCGAGTGAGTGTGAGTCACCCGGATCACGTTTTGTTCGATGATCGGACCCTCGTCTAGATCGGCGGTAACAAAGTGAGCGGTAGCACCGATTAGCTTCACACCTCTGGCGTGAGCCTGACCGTAAGGGTTCGCCCCCTTGAAACCAGGAAGGAACGAGTGATGAATGTTAATTATTCGTCCTTCAAATTCGGCAACGAATTCCGGCGAGAGGATTTGCATGAATCTAGCCAAGACGATCAGTTCGATTCCCGCACTCTTGATGTAGTCGCGAAGCATGTGCTCGAAAGCTGCTTTGGTTCCGGCGTCCACAATCTGGTGAGCCTCAAATGGAATCGAATAGAACTCGGCCAAAGACGCCAGATCGGAATGGTTTCCGAAGACGGCGGGAATCTCAACCGGTAGCTGACCCGAGCGCTGACGGAACAGGATGTCGTTGAGACAGTGTGCACTTTTCGAAACCAGAACCAGAGTCTTGAGAGCGCGACCAACTTCGTCGAGTTCCCAGGTCATGTTGTATTTGGCGATGATTGGCTTTAGCTCTGCCTCAAACTCGGCTCGAGTGATGTTCGCTTCAATCTGCAGGCGCATGAAGAAACGATCCGAGGTGTCAGATGAGAACTGCGAAGACTCGGTGATGTTTCCGCGGGCGGTGACCACGGCTCCCGAAATCGCGTGCACGATTCCCGGTTGGTCTTCACAGATGAGGGTTAATACCCAGTGGCTCGCCTTTTCGGTCATAGAGCCAATCTTAAACTAGGGTTTCTGAATCTCGTGGTCGTTAAGCGGACGAACTTGCTGACGATCACGAATGCTAGCCACGATGATGTAGATGCCGAGACCAAAACCGAGCGCGATTAACGAAACCCCGATCAGCACTGGTAGCGGTAACATGAGTCCCCAATTCAGGTAGTTCTAACACTTTAAAATCTAAGTTTGATAGTTCATAATAACGAACATTTTGACAGTGTTAGGTTTTGCCACGGGAATGTGCCGAGAGCGTGTCGGGCCCGCTGAATTGCTAGAATTGAGCCATGCTCCCAACTTCTTTCACCAAGCCTTTAAGCGAAACCGACCCAGAGATCGCCGCCGTACTTCAGGGCGAGCTAAATCGCCAGCGCAACTTCCTCGAGATGATTGCCTCCGAAAACTTTGTTTCGCGAGGAGTGCTAGAAGCGCAAGGCTCGGTGCTTACCAACAAATACGCCGAAGGTTACCCAGGCAAGCGTTACTACGGCGGTTGTGAAGTAGTAGACGTGGCTGAAGAACTTGCCCGCAACCGTGCCAAAGAACTCTTCGGCGCCGAGCACGCCAACGTTCAGCCGCACTCCGGTGCCAGCGCTAACGCGGCAGTGCTCATGGCATTAGCCAACCCTGGCGATCGCATCCTCGGTCTCGAGCTGGCTCACGGTGGTCACCTAACCCACGGTATGCGCCTCAACTTCTCGGGAAAGATGTATGAAGCCCATGCTTACGAACTCAACCCAGAGACTTTCCTAATCGATATGGACATCGTGCGTGCGCGTGCCCACGAAGTGAAGCCTGCGGTTCTTATCGCGGGTTGGTCGGCCTACGCCCGTCACCTAGATTTCGCCGAATTCCGCAAGATTGCCGACGAAGTTGGTGCCAAACTCTGGGTCGACATGGCTCACTTCGCGGGCATGGTAGCCGCCGGTCTTCACCCAAGCCCGGTTCCTTACGCCGACGTGATTTCCACCACCGTTCACAAGACTTTGGCCGGGCCTCGCTCAGGTCTAATTCTTTGCAAAGCGGAATACGCCAAGAAAATTGACTCGGCCGTTTTCCCGGGCCAGCAGGGTGGCCCGCTGATGCACGTGATCGCTGCCAAGGCGGTTGCGTTCAAAGCAGCCATGTCTGATGAATTCAAGGAACGTCAAGCTCGAACCCTAGAGGGCGCAGCCATCATCGCCGACCGTCTAAACCAAGACGACCTAAAGGCCGAGGGCGTTCAGGTTCTAACCGGCGGAACCGAAGTGCACCTGGTTCTAGTTGACCTAAGAGACGCGGTTATCGACGGTCAGACCGCCGAGAACCTGCTTCACGACATTCAGATCACCGTGAACCGCAACTCGGTACCAAACGATCCGCGACCTCCAATGGTCACCTCCGGTGTGAGAATCGGAACCCCAGCACTTGCCACCCGCGGCTTCGGAAAAACAGAATTCACCGAGGTTGCCGAAGTTATTGCAGCGGTTCTAAAGCCAAACCCAGACATCGAGAAGCTAAAAGCAAGAGTTCAGAAGCTAGCCGACGCCTTCCCGCTTTACCCAGACCTAGAGAACTGGTAAAACCTTGACCGCAATTCGGCTCGATGGTCTCGCCACCGCGAAGGTCATCAAAGCCGAACTTGCCCAGAGAGTTATAAAACTCAAGCAACACGACATTCACCCTGGCCTTGGCACGCTGCTCGTTGGCGACGACCCTGGTAGCCATCAATACGTTGGCGGCAAACACCGCGACTGCGCCGAAATTGGCGTTAACTCAATCCGTATCGACCTTCCGGCAACGTCTAGCAAAAACGACATCAGAGCCGCCATCAAAGACCTAAACGATGCCAAGGATGTAACCGGCTACATCATCCAACTGCCTCTGCCTTTCGGCATCGACACCAACGAAATGCTGGAACTGATCGATCCTGAAAAAGATGCCGATGGCCTTCACCCAATCAACCTCGGTCGCCTCGTGCTCGGAGTGAACCAGGAGCTAACCTCCCCGCTTCCCTGCACCCCGGCCGGAATCGTTGAACTGCTCAGGCGCTACGACATTCCCACCAAGGGTGCCGAAGTTGCCATCATCGGTCGCGGCATCACCGTTGGCCGACCACTCGGCCTTCTAATGACCCGCAAAGGCATCGACTCAACCGTGACCATCGTTCATTCGGCCACCAAAGACCCCGAGCACATCATCAAGCGCGCCGACATCGTGGTTGCTGCCGTTGGCGTGGCTCACTTCGTGAGACCAGAATGGATCAAGCCTGGAGCTGCCGTTCTCGACGTTGGCATCACCCGCCATCTAAACGACGACGGAACCAGCCAACTGCTCGGCGATGTTCACCCCGACGTTGAACATATAGCCGGCTACCTGTCACCAAACCCTCGCGGAGTTGGCCCGATGACCCGGGCCATGCTCGTAAAAAACGTAGTCGACTCAGCTAGCAAATAATGCAAAACGATTTCGCCAACCAAACCCTGCAGATCCTCGAGATCATCGGAACGGTAGCTTTCGGAGCATCCGGACTCATTGCCGCAGCCAGAAAAAAGCTCGACATGGTTGGCGTGGTTCTTTTAGTGCTAGTAACCGCATTCGGCGGCGGAACGTTGAGAGACATTTTGCTCGACCGACACCCATTCTTCTGGATGCAAAACGAAATCTGGATCTGGGTGCTGGCAGCCCTGGCCATTGCCACCCAATTCCTGGTCAAAGCCAGAAACGTTGAACTATCTGCCAGAGCCATCGATTGGCCCGACGCCATCGGTCTTGGCGTATTCGCGGCATCTGGCACCCAGATCGCTCTCAGTATGGGTCACTCGGCCCTTATAGCCAGCATCATGGGCGTAATCACCGCAGCCTTCGGAGGGCTTATCCGCGACGTGCTAGTGGCCGAAATCCCAGGCCTGGTAAACGATCACCAGCTCTACGCCAGCCTTGCCTTCGTTGGCGGCCTATGCATCTGGCTGCTGCAGTATCTAAACGTCGACGACACCGTTGCCACACTAATCGGAGCGCTCACCATAATCATCACCCGCATCATCGCCATTCGTCTCGGCTGGAAACTTCCCAACTGGCGCAACTAGAGATCTAACAAAAGAAAGCGGCCCCGAGACTTTCGTCCCGGGGCCGCTTTTGCTTTAGAGGTTAGCTCTTGTATTCGCTGGCAGCGAATTCTTTGCTTTCTTCTGCAGACTTTACGCGTGCGATGGTGAAGATGATGAGACCGAATACACACTTCGCCAAGATGTCGGCGATGCTGTAACCAATTTCACGGCTTACCACTGCATCGAAGCTAGGTGCTCCGGTGTCGTTCATCGCAAGGATGAACGTGATTGGGTAGACACCCCAGGTAGCGATTAGTAGCAAACGCGCACCCTTTAAGAGTCCCTGAACCTTAGCTGATTGACCCGCAAGGCTCTTTCCGATTTCGACGAACAACACCCAAAGGATGTATAGGAATGGAATGGTCGATAGTAGACCCCAAATGCTAGCGTCACCTTCGAAGAAGACGTTCATCTTCATGTCGCCTGGGTAACCCAATACGATCATCGCAGCAGCGGCTGGAACCAGACGCTTTAGCAGTGATGACTGAATTGCACGGGCTAGACCCATAACGGCAACAAGCTCAACTAGTAGTAGTGGAACGGTTAGGAACCAGTCAACGTAACGGTAGCCAACGTTGTAGCCTTCGAAACCCTGAACTTCGGTTGCTCCATTGCCGTAAGCCTCGTTGAATGAGTCGAACATGCGGAAGTAGTGATAAGCGGCGATCGAGGTTACGGTGGCCGAAACCATTACTGCCATGCGGAACTTTGGAAGCACGCGGTCACGCGCGAACCATAGGAAAATGCTTGTGAAAAGCATGCTGGCAATACCTAATGACAGCATGTTGTAGACAGCACCGTGCTGAACTAAATTCATTTGTTATACCTTTCATAGATGAATACTTCTTTGTAAGTCATGAAGGTCGTTGCTCCGAGCGAATATCTAGTTCACACAGAACATTCCCACTAAATCGGGCTTACAGGTAAATTAAACTGCGAATTTGCTGTGAACATTCGTCATATTTGATAACGAATTGGTAAAGGTAAACTCTTTCCATGACAGGTTCGCCAAAGCGTAAGAACGGTTTTGAGCCGAGAGTTTGCGCGCGTTGTAGCTTGAAGTTTGAGTGGCGCAAGAAGTGGGCCAAGGATTGGGAAAACGTTCGGTACTGCTCCGAAAGGTGTAAACGTGGTTAAACAGCGCATTCTCTACATTCCTCATGATCATTTGAATCGGGCCTTTGGAGTGCTCAAAGATGCCGATCCAGAGCTCGATACCGTTGTTTTTGTTGAAAGCCAAAGAATGCTTACCGGAAGGCCATGGCACAAAGAGCGTTTGTTCTTCCTGCTTTCATCGGCTCGTCACTTCGCTCGTGAACTGCAAGAAGCCGGGTTTACGACCCACTACATTCAGGCACCAACTACCCTAGACGGCCTGGCTCAGGCGAGAAACCTAGTGGGTGACCTACCGATTCACTGCGCTGAGCCTTCGAGTCATCGGCAGTTTGCCCAGTTGAAAGAAGCTGCCCTGGTGTTTCACCCAAACGACTTCTTCCTAACGGCGAGACCTCTTTTTATGCAGTGGGCCGAGAAACAGAAGTCTTATGTGATGGAGAACTTCTATCGAGCGCAGCGGGTTCGACTAAATATTTTGATGCAGGGACCGGATCCAGTTGGTGGTCGCTGGAACTTCGACGCCGACAATCGGCTTCCGCCGCCAAAGAACTACACCTGGCCTTCTTACTTGGAACACGAGCGCGACTCAATCGACCAACAGGTTGCTGAGCAGTTGGGATTTCAACCCACCAAGACCTGGGCCACTACCCGCGAGGGCGCACTACGCCAACTCGATTTTTTTGTGTCAACGCACTTGTCTGGTTTTGGACCTTATGAGGATGCGATCACCAAAGAGAACTGGGCACTTCACCACTCGCTGCTAAGCCCCTACCTAAACAACGGTTTGCTGCATGCCGAGGAAGTTGTGGCAGCTGCCGTCTCGGCATTCGAAACCCAGGGAGCCCCAATTGGCTCGGTGGAGGCGTTTGTTCGCCAGATCATCGGCTGGCGTGAATACATCAATGGAATGTATTGGTTCTTAGGTGAGGATTACCGCAACGAAAACCAGCTCGGTGCCACTCGCAAACTGCTTCCTCTATATAGAGACTCAAGCAAGACGAAGATGAACTGCGTGAAGTCTGTGGTTCAAGATGTTGAACAGAGATCTTGGACGCACCACATTCCACGTCTCATGGTTTTGAGTAACTTGGCTCTGACTACCGGGGTGAACCCGCAAGTGTTCCTGGATTGGATGCGTGAGCAGTTCATCGATGCCACCGACTGGGTGATGGTTCCGAACATTATTGGCATGGCTACCCATGCCGACGGCGGCAAGCTAATGACCAAGCCGTATGCCTCTGGTGGCGCCTATCTAAACAAGATGACCGACCACTGCAAGGGTTGCTTCTATGACCCTAAGAAGCGAACCGGCGACGACGCCTGCCCCTTCACAACTCTCTATTGGGATTTCTTAGATCGTCACCAGGACTCCTTCAAGAAGAACCACCGAATGTTCCAGCAGATGAGCGGCCTCAATCGCCTAAGCGATTTGCCGGATGTTCGAATTCGGGCTGCAGAAGTGCTTCGTGGGCTCGATTCGGGATCGATTTAGAAGCGCGAGCGAATAGCCCACAGGTCTGGAAATACTGGGCGGAACAGGGTTGCTGCGAGATAGTCGACGCCAGGAGATCCGCCGGTTCCCATCTTGCGACCAATGGTTCGTTCCACCATTTTGACGTGGCGGTAGCGCCATTCTTGGATACCCTCGTCGAGATCAACCAAGCGTTCGCAGACCGATGCGGAATCGGGGTCTTTGTGGTGAAGTTTGAGTAACACCTCTTGAAGCCCTTCGTGAGCCAGGTACTGTTCTGAGACATTGCGTGTGAGTAGTTCTTTCGGAACCTTGTGGCCTTGGCTTTTGAAGTAGTGCATTGCGCTATCCCAGATGCTGTTTCGGGTCATCGCTTCTTCCACTGCCTTCCTGGCGGGAGAACCTTCGATGAGGTGTTCGGCCATTCCCATGCCGGTCTTTTTGTCGGCTCCGGCCCCAGCTTGATCACGGCGTCCGAGGACTGCTTCAAACTGCCGGAACTGAGCCGACTGAAAGCCGCTTGATGATTGCAGAAAGCCCCGGAACGAGTTGAACTGAAGTGGGGTCATGGTTTCGAGAATGTCAATCTGCCCAACGCAGGTTTTCATGATCGTGCGCATGCGTCCTAGTAGGGCAAGCGACTTGTGAGTATTACCCGCCTCGAGTTGTTTCTGAAGTTCCCTGGCTTCATGGAGAAGTTGCTTGAACCAGAGTTCGTAGGTTTGATGGATGATGATGAACAACATCTCATCATGTTCTGGGCCTTTGCTCTCAGGCTTTTGTAATTCGAGTAGTTCGTCGATCTTGAGATAGGAGATGTAGGTAATTGCTTTACTCATGTGACACGGCTTCCGTTGTCTTCGATCTCTAAATACTGTTTGGTTTCGACCAACTCTTTGAGCCTGAGGAAGCCGTCGTAGACCTCGACAAAACTGGTTGGAAGCGGAGCGATTGCCAAACGAATTGAGTCTGGGGTTCGATAATCGGGAACAACCTTCTTCAAGATTCGCATGGCAGTTGCAATTAGTTTGGCCTCCGGGTGTCCGATGGTGATGTGGCCGCCGCGCTCTTTGGGATTTCTCGGAGTGAGTAGCTCAAAGCCGAGTGGCGCGAGCCAGGCATCGAAGAGCGCAATCATCAGCTCGGTGCCAACGTTGGCTTTGTGCTCGATGGCCTTGATGGTGGCTTCTTCGATCATCCCGAAACTCGCTTGGATCGCACGCATGCCCATGATGCTTGGGGACGCGATCTGGAATCTTCTGATGTCGTCGGCCGGCTCAAAAAACGGCCCCATCGCGAACTGGTCTTTCTGCGCGAACCAACCTTGGATTGGAACCCGCAGTTCTTTTTGGATGCTCTTATTCACATAGAGCCAAGCCGTTCCACCCGGGCCGGTATTGCCGTATTTATAGGTGCAACCAATTGCTAGGTCAACGCCCTGAGCGTCGAGGTTAAGTTCGATAGCCCCGATCGCGTGAGAGCAATCCCAGACCACGAGAATTCCGTATTTGCGGCAGAGATCGGTGATGGCTTTGATATTTGGGCGCGAGCCTGACCGGTAGTGGATGGCTTGAAGAGTTACCAAGGCCACATCTTCGCTGAGAAAGGGCTCGAGAGCTTCAGCGGTGATTAGTTCCTTCTTATTGTGAATCGGTTGAGCTCCGGGTCCGCCGGCGCCATCGTTGTCTAAGGTGATGAGCTCGAGGTTGCGATCTCTGGCAATTCCTTCCAGGATGTAACGGTCGGTGGGGAAGTTGCTCGAGTCGATGATGATCTTATTGCGGTTAGGCCTGGCCATGATGGCCGCCGAGCAAAGCTGGAAGAAGTTCACGCTGGTGGTATCGACCGCGAGAACCTGGCCGGCAGCTGCTCCCAGTGCGGCTCGACCAATAAGGTCACCGGTTGGCTGAGCTTCATCGATCCAGTGACTCCAACCGTCGACCAGCTCGGTTCCCCACTCATCGAGCAGGTCGTTGATGGCTTTAACGGTTGGCTTCGGCAGTCGCCCAAGAGAATTGCCGTCGAGATAGCAAACCTGAGGGTCCTTAATTACGAACTGGTCTTTGAACTTTGCCAGAGGGTCGTTGGCATCTAGGTCTTCAGCCGTTTTGCGGCTAGTAGCTTCTCCATTGAACATAGGAATAGCCTACGACTTACCGCTCCTCGAAACCCATGCTCTCAAGTAGGAATGCCTGCGAGAGCATTCTGCCTGAAGTCAAATCCAAAAGTCGACGTTCAAAATCGATAAGGGTCGGGCATTTACTAAGGATGATTGCTATGCCGATGAGGCTGAACGCTAAAACATGACGATTATTGACTGAACCAAGAGCTGAAAGCACAGTTTGATTAGCTATGCCGGGAAAGGCGAACCGATTGCGGTGGTTCCAGACACGTTCATGGTGAGCAATTCGATTTCGAAGGTAATTCAGATTCTGAAGCGCCCCCCGCAGTTGCTTATAGTTCGTTGATCCTAGATTGATTGCAATCAGTTGCCTGTCTTTCGCGGGCAGAGTTTCTAGGCGCCGTCTAGCTTGACCAAAAGAATTGAAAGTAGTTTTGTCTCCGGCAAGGTTTATTTGGGTTACTAGAGCGATTTCAATGACAGAAATTGCTGACATTAGGAAGCCTCTGAGTTCAGTGTCAAACCTGTAGCCAGAAGCAATTAGTTCGGTGTCTGCGTCGATAAATGGATTTGAGTATTCTGCCCAACGCAACTGCCCAATGTATTGACGAATGCTACTTTCTGAGATCAAAGTTAGCCTTAAAAAGAAGTGACCCGCCCTTGTGTGCTTTCGCAGGAACAGAGGGGCGGGTGCCTCGAAACGATGGTAGCAGACTGTAATTGGTTGTCACAAGAACAACGTACAAGTTGTAAAAAAATTCTGCGAGTGAGCCCTTGAAGCTTGTGGATAACTGCTAATCGAGCATCTGCGTTGCGGCCAGTTCCTTGTAGAGCTTGGTGCTCTTGAGTAGCTGCTTGTGGGTGCCGGTGCCGATTACCTTGCCGTTTTCCATGACGATGATCTGGTCGGAGTCGACGACGGTGCTTAGTCGGTGAGCGATAACGATTACCGTGCGGTTCTTGGCAACCGCGTCTAGGGCTTCACGCATGCGCTGTTCATTGAGGCCGTCGAGGCTGGCGGTGCTTTCATCGAGAAGCAGAATTGGCGGTGCGGCCAGCAGTGCTCGGGCAATTGCCAGGCGCTGACGTTCACCGCCCGAAAGCATGATGCCGTTTTCGCCAACTTCGGCATTGAGACCTCGTTTGTCGCGCTTAAGAACATCGGTCAGGTTAACTTCACCTAGTACTGCCTTTAGTTCCTTATCGGTTGCGTCTGGTTTTCCGATGAGCAGGTTGTCTCGCAAAGATCCGGCGAGTACCGGGGCGTCTTGCTCAACGTAGCCAATCTGGGCTCGAAGATCGGCTCTAGAAATTTTGGTGACCGGCTGGCCATCAAGCAGAATCTGGCCACCGGTTGGCTCATAGAAACGTTCAATGAGTGAGAAGCTGGTGCTCTTTCCAGAGCCCGATGGGCCAACTATGGCCACGCGAGTTCCTCGTTCAATCTTGAAACTGACGTTGCTGAGCACATCGGCTTGGTCGTAGCTGAAGTTGACTTTTCTAAACTCGATAGCGGTGGTGTTGTTACTTTTGCGCTTTTCCTGAAGTTTCTGGTCTTCATTGGTTTCTTCGGTTTCGATGTCGAGCACTTCCTGAATACGAGCGAGTGCACCGAGTGCGCTTTGGATGCTCGAGTAGGCGCCAAAGGCCTGACCCAGTGGGCGGCTCATGGTGAACATGAGCAGGATGAACGTGATTAGGTTGGCGATGCTGGTTTCGCCGCTGGCCACTCGGTAGCCACCTACTCCAAGCACTGCGATGAAGGCACCCTGGAACGCGATTCCGGCGATCGGGGAGACAGCAGCATTTAGCTTCGCGATCTTAACGCCTTGAACGTAGGCCTCTTCGGCGTTCTTGATAATGTAGTCGCCTTCGCGAGTTTCGGCGCGAGCTGCCCGGATGGTTCTTACCGCGCTAAGTGCTCGCTCAACGCTGGCAGCCATGTCGCCAACGCGAGACTGCGCTTTGGTGGTGGCTTCCTTAATCTTGCGAGAGGTGAAGGCCACGGCGGCAATCGCAATCGCGATAACCGCGAGGGTGATACCTAGAAGAAGCGGATCGATGATAGCCATGGCCACGATCGAACCAACAAAGATGAGCACACCGCCGGCGGCGTCGACGAAACCCTGGGTGAGAACTGCACGAAGCAAAGT
>CAIJWY010000135.1 GCA_903824455.1 uncultured Micrococcales bacterium | reverse complement strand
TCAGGTAACCAAAGACCCAGTGGGCCAGAAGGGCGCCAGACTAACCTCTGCAGTTTCCCTTCCAGGTCGCTACCTGGTCTATGTGCCAAACGGAAGCATGAACGGAATCTCGCGCAAGCTTCCTGAAACCGAGCGCACTCGCCTAAAGCGCATCTTGAAGGAAGTACTTCCTGAAGATGCCGGCGTAATCGTTCGAACCGCAGCCGAAGGCGCTACCGAAGAGCAGCTAACTCTAGATGTTCAGCGTCTACAGAAGCAGTGGGAAGAGATTCAGAAAAAGGTTGCCAAGTCGCAAGCGCCCCTGCTGCTTCACAGCGAACCCGATCTACTAATCAAAATCATCCGCGATGTTTTCAACGAAGATTTCCAAAAGTTGGTTATCTCTGGAGACGACGCCCGTGAAGCCATCGAAGGTTATTTGGCCGCAGTGGCCCCAGATCTTCAGGAGCGCGTGGAAAGTTACACGGGTAACCGAGACATCTTTGATGAATACCGAATCGGCGAGCAGATTTACAAGGCGCTGGAGCGCAAGGTTTATCTTCCGTCCGGAGGTTCGCTCGTAATCGACCGCACCGAGGCCATGACCGTGGTCGACGTGAACACCGGAAAATTCGTTGGATCTGGCGGAAATCTGGAAGAAACGGTAACCAAAAACAACTTGGAAGCCGCCGAAGAAGTGGTTCGTCAGCTTCGCCTGCGCGACATCGGTGGAATTATTGTCATCGACTTCATCGACATGGTTCTAGAGAATAACCGCGATTTGGTTCAGCGCCGACTCATGGAATGCCTCAGCCGCGACCGCACCAAACACCAGGTGGCTGAAGTCACGTCGCTCGGTTTGGTACAGATGACTCGCAAAAAGCTTGGTATCGGCCTTCTCGAAACCTTCTCGGAAGCCTGTGATGTTTGCGCGGGTAGAGGTGTAATCGTTCACCACGAGCCTCACATGCGAGCCGGAAACCGTTCCTCTGAAGTCACTCCTAAGGAAACCGGAAGTGGCGGTGGCAAGAATCGTCGCAACAAGAATCAACAGCCAAAGCAGGAGGTTGCCAAGGTGGTAACCGCTGAAAGCGCCGAGCAAATCAACAGCTTGGTAGCTCAAATTGCCGCCAGCACGCTGGGGGAGCACGATGTTGCCCCACCGTCAGAAGATAAGACCCTGGATGCAGTTTTGGGGGCGTTGCCTCAAGGTTCCGCGCCTGGATCGAGCAAACGAAAGTCGAAACGAGTAACCTCGGGCGGCATCGTTACTCCGCAATCAGATAACCCGAGCGAAAAAAGCGAGTAAAGCTGTTTGACTCTATGGCTATAAAGGCTGTAAAGTTGGATAGTTACTCGCTGAGAATTCGCGATACAGACGCAAGTCTTTCAAGAAAAAGGTAAAACCGTGGTTTACGCAGTTGTTCGCTCTGGCGCTCGCCAAGAGAAGGTGTCGGTCGGCACCATTGTGACCCTTGACCGTTTGAAGTCGGCAGAGGGCGAGACCATCACGCTTCCAGTTCTACTTCTAGTCGATGGCGAGAAGGTAACCACCGACGCCGCAGCGCTTGCCAAGGTAAAGGTTTCCGCAACCGTACTAGGCGACCTACGTGGCCCAAAGATCATCATCCAGAAGTACAAGAACAAGACCGGCTACAAGACCCGTCAGGGTCACCGCCAGGACCTCACCCGCGTCCAGGTCACCGAGATCAAGTAAGGACTGAGCAAAAATGGCTTCCAAAAAAGGTGTTAGCTCTACCCGTAACGGCCGCGACTCCAACGCGCAGCGCCTAGGCGTTAAGCGTTTTGCCGGTCAGGTTGTAAACGCTGGTGAAATTATTGTTCGTCAGCGCGGAACCCACTTCCACCCCGGAGTTAACGTTGGCCGCGGCAAGGACGACACTCTGTTCGCTCTTTCTGCTGGTGCCGTTGAATTCGGTGTCAAGGGCGGCCGACGAGTAGTGAACATCGTAGCGGCTTAGTCCACAGACAAAACTTTGGAAGGCGAGCCAATAGGCTCGCCTTCTTTTTTTTAGAGAGGTAAGGGAACATGATTCAATTCGTTGATCAGGT
>CAIJWY010000134.1 GCA_903824455.1 uncultured Micrococcales bacterium | reverse complement strand
GTTGGCATTCAAATCTTCGGGACGCACCCATTTACGAGTGGTGAATTCAATGTCGCTCATCGTGCCCTTACTTTGTAACTAAATTATTTCACAGGGCGAGACGCTGAGTTAGTTGACAGGCTTGCGCGGCCACCAGAACTTCTCACCAGCGATGAACGCTAGGGCGGGAACAATCACGGTTCTAACCAAGAGGGTATCAAGTAGCACACCGATGCAAACGATGACACCGATCTGGGTTAGCGCGATTAGCGGTAGAACTCCCAGCACTGCGAACACCGCAGCCAGCAAGATACCAGCACTGGTGATAACGCCACCGGTTGAACTTAGCGCCTTAATCATTCCGGCTTTTAGACCAACCTTTTCGCTCTCTTCTTGAGCGCGGGTAACCAGGAAGATGTTGTAGTCAACACCTAGGGCTACCAGGAACAGGAACGAGTAGAGGAATACCGAAAGGTCGAGGGCGGGGAACCCGAGCAGTTGAGTGAACACCAGCCAACCAGCGCCCATGGAAGCGAAGAATGATGCCACCACGGTGAGCAGTAGCAGCACCGGCGCAACCAACGAGCGAAGTAGAAGAACCAAAACCATGAATACCAAAACCAGAATCAGCGGAATTAGTAGACCCTGATCAACCGCGTAGGCGTTCTTCTGGTCTAGCGCTTGAGCATCCTGACCACCAACTATCGTTCCCTCGATGTCGGCAACAGCTTCGCGAATTGCCACGATTGAGGCAAATGCCTCATCCGAACGCGAGGTTCCGTTCAGCACAACGTCGATCTTGGTAATCGATCCATCGGTGATTACGTCACCCGACTGTTCCTTGGCAACAGTTGCTTCGTCAACGCCGTCGATGCCCTTAATGGCTTCTAAAACATGATCAACGTGCTTGTTTTCGGCAATCACCACGGTTGGGCTGGTTTGGCCGCCCGGGAACGATTCATCCAGAAGTTCCAAACCAATCACGGCTTCCGGCTTCACAGTGAACTGCTCGGTTGAGGCAAGACCGATTTTGATGCCGGTGGCACCCGAAGCAAGGATTCCAAGAACCGCGAAACCAGCGATGGCAACCACAATTGGCTTCTTTGAAACACCGCGTCCGAGTTTGGCCCAAAGACCGTTATCGGTTTTGTTAACTCCACCGAGCTTTGGAGCGACCGGCCAGAAGATCCAGCGACCAAAAATAACCAATGCAGCCGGAAGCACGAACAGCGCGCTAATCATTGCCACCACGATTCCAACCGCGCAGGCGATACCGAGAGAACGGGTTCCCTCGAGTGTTGCCAGCACCAGAGTGATTAGGGCAAGGACCACGGTTGAGCCAGACGCGAAAATTGCCGGGGCTGCCGCACGCCACGCCTTGGCCATCGCCTCGCGACGGTTTTCGTGAAGCAGAAGTTCTTCTCGGTAGCGGGAGATGATCAGCAGGGCATAGTTTGTTCCGGCACCGAATACCAGAACCGAGAGAATTCCGGTGACCGAGCCATCGAGAGTGATGTCGATGGCCTTAGCAACCTGACCGGCCAGAATCGAAGCCATGCGGTCGGCGGTTCCAATCACCAGCAGTGGAATTAGCCAAAGAATTGGGCTTCGGTAGGTAATCAGCAGCAGAACAATAACTACCAG
>CAIJWY010000133.1 GCA_903824455.1 uncultured Micrococcales bacterium | reverse complement strand
GCGACCTTCGACAAAATGTGCCCGTTCATGGGGCTAAGTCTTACCCAACCCTGAGTTTCGTAAATTGGAACCGACTCGTTTTCGGTTAGGAAGCCAAGACCTGCCGCCACGAACGCAGCGCCGGTTGGAACGTTCGAGTCGAACTGCATTGAGCGGCCCCAGATTTCACCGCGGATGCGAGCGGCGATTGGGCCACCGACGGATTCCGGTAGAGAATCGGCAACCTCGGCGATGCCGGTTTGAGCGATTTCGGTTAGAAGTTCTTCAGAAACTTCACCAATCTGTTCCCAGCCGCTGCGAGGCGGTGAAACACCGGCCCAAGGGGCTCTGGAGGCGTCAGGAAGAACAACTTGGTACTTGCCTTTCCAGTTCTCATCATTGGATGCCAGAGCGGCCAGGCGATCGAGCACGGCAGTGATTGGAACAATAACGTCTACTTCGGTCTCTTCGGCTAGTTCGCTGGTTCGAAGACCGAGAACTGTTGGCCCCTTCTCCATCAGGCTTCCGGCAAAAATAGGTGCGACATAGCAAGCCAAAACGTTTCCGAAGGCGCGAAGACGGGTGTGACCGCTGGGATCTAGCCTTTTGGCTCGGGTTAGGTAGGCCTGTAGGTCGAGCATCGAGTCTCGGTCGGCAAGGGTGAAGTCGTTTTTCATCTATACCTAGACTAAACCTATGAGTGCTGAGATACCGATTCCCACCGATCCGCTAGCGCACCTGCTTTCGACGCTGGATTTGAGTGCCGTTGAGTCTTCTGGTTCAGGTGAAGACATCTTTGTTGGGCAAAGCCAATGGATGCCTCACGGGCGCGTTTTTGGCGGTCAGGTGTTGGCTCAATCTTTGGTTGCTGCCACCCGCACGATTGAGGGCATTCGTCCGGTTCACTCTCTTCACGGTTATTTCCTTCGGGCTGGAGACATACGCTTGCCGATTACCCTGTCGGTGGATCGGCTTCGTGATGGCCGGTCTTTCTCTACTCGACGGGTGCAGGCGTTTCAGAACGAGGAACCCATCTTTTCGATGATTGCCTCGTTCCAAGACGTTGATCCTGGGGTTGAACACCAAGACCACTTCCCCGCCGGAATTCCTTCGCCGGCCAGCTTGCCTTCGGCGAAAGATTTACTTGGTGATATCGATCACCCGGTGGCACAGTATTGGGCCAACGCTCGTCCGTTCGACATGCGGCACATTGAAGATCCGATTTACTTTCAAGTTTCAGGTGAGCCGGTGGCACACCAGGCGGTTTGGCTTAAGGCTTTGGGAACTTTGCCGTTCGACCAAACCATTCACACGGCTGCTTTGGCATATGCCTCGGATTACACGATTCTTGAGCCGATTTTCCGCCGGCACGGAATTGCTTGGACACATCCTGGTTTGAAGAGTGCCAGCCTGGATCACGCGATGTGGTTCCATCGGCCAGCTCGGGTTGATGAGTGGATGCTTTACGTGCAGGAATCGCCGAGCGCGCAAGGCGGTCGAGGGCTTTCGCTAGGACGGATTTTCAGCGAGGATGGTCTACTTCTGGCAACCGTTGCCCAAGAGGGCATGGTTCGCGTTCCGGAAGTTTCTTAGTCGCGAGTTAGGCGGCGGTAGGTGGAGCGGTGAGGCTTAGCCGCTTCAGCACCTAGGCGCTCAACCTTGTTTTCTTCGTAAGACTGGAAGTTACCTTCGAACCAGTACCACTGATCAGGCTTATCGTCGTTGCCTTCGTAGGCGAGGATGTGGGTGGCAACGCGGTCGAGGAACCAGCGATCGTGGGTGATGACCACAGCGCAACCAGGGAACTCGAGCAGTGCGTTCTCAAGGCTTCCAAGGGTTTCCACGTCGAGGTCATTGGTAGGTTCGTCGAGTAGCAGAACGTTTCCTCCCTCTTTGAGAGTGAGCGCTAGGTTCAGGCGGTTACGTTCACCACCGGAAAGAATTCCGGCTGGCTTTTGTTGGTCTGGTCCTTTGAAGCCGAAGGCAGCCACGTAGGCGCGCGAAGGCATTTCCACGTTTCCAACCTGCATGTAATCAAGGCCGTCGGAAACAACTTCCCAAAGTGACTTATTTGGGTCGATGCCGCCGCGGTTTTGGTCGACGTAGGAAATCTTTACGGTTTCACCGATCTTGAGTTCTCCGCCATCGGCTTTTTCCAAACCGACGATGGTCTTGAACAGAGTCGATTTTCCAACACCGTTCGGACCAATCACGCCAACGATTCCGTTGCGGGGAAGCGAGAAGGTTAGGCCGTCGATGAGAGAACGACCGTCGAAACCCTTCTTCAGGTTCTTGGCTTCGATTACCACGTTTCCTAGGCGAGGACCTGGTGGAATCTGGATTTCTTCGAAGTCGAGTTTTCTGGTGCGATCGGCTTCGGCTGCCATTTCTTCATAGCGAGCAAGACGGGCCTTCGACTTGGTCTGGCGGGCTTTCGGGCTAGATCTGACCCAGTCGAGTTCGTCGCCTAGGCGCTTGGCGAGCTTGGCGTCTTTCTTGCCGGCAACTTCGAGGCGTTCGCGCTTCTTCTCAAGGTAGGTGGAGTAGTTTCCCTCGTAAGGGTAGGCGCGACCGCGGTCGAGTTCCAAAATCCATTCGGCAACGTTGTCGAGGAAGTACCTATCGTGGGTAACGGCTAGTACTGCGCCAGGGTATTTGGCGAGGTGCTGCTCGAGCCAAAGTACCGACTCGGCGTCGAGGTGGTTGGTTGGTTCGTCGAGAAGCAGTAGGTCTGGCTTTTCAAGCAGTAGCTTGCAGAGTGCAACGCGACGACGCTCACCTCCGGAAAGGTGGGTAACCGCGGTGTCACCTGGAGGGCAGCGAAGTGCGTCCATGGCTTGTTCGAGTTGGTTATCTAGGTCCCAGCCATCAACGTGGTCGATCTGTTCTTGAAGTTTTCCCATTTCTTCGAGCAGGGTGTCGAAGTCGGCGTTTGGGTCGGCCATTGCCTCGGAGATTTCGTTAAAACGCTTGAGCTTGTCTTTGGTGGCTTTCACCGCAAGTTCAACGTTTCCAAGAACGGTAAGAGTTTCATCAAGTGGCGGCTCCTGCATGAGCATGCCAACTGTGTAGTCAGGGCTGAGGCGAGCTTCACCATTGCTTGGCTGTTCTAAGCCAGCCATGATTTTGAGAACGGTTGACTTACCGGCGCCGTTTGGGCCAACGACACCAATTTTGGCTCCGGGGATGAACGCGAGCGTAACGTCGTCGAGAATAACTTTCTCGCCGTGCGCCTTACGCGTCTTGATCATCTGGTAAATGAATTCAGCCATGAAAATGCCCTCTGCCGATAAATGTTTGCTTTGGATAAGTTTATCCTGCGTCAGTCTTCGGCAGAGGGCATCGGCCAGACACCTTCTAGGGGGAGGTCGGGTGTCTGGGGCTTATTTGGCGAGAGCTAGTTCTTTTTCTTCCGCTTCTTCGGTTTCGGGACTTTCATCCTCCGATGGCTCGGGCAGATCGGCGGTTTCGCGAACCAGCACAGTTCTGGTGAATGCGGCATTACCCCAGCAAAGATCGTGCCCTAGTGAATCGGCTTCGATCTCAACCGAGGTTCCGGCGCGTTCGCCGTTATCCCAGTCGCGAACGCGAAGTTTGCCGGTAACCAGCACGCGCTCACCTTTTGAAACTGAGCCGGCGGTGTTGATTGCTAGCTGGCGAAAAGCGGTGACAGTAAACCAGTTGGTTTCGCCATCGACCCACTTGTTTAGGTTGCGATCGAATTTGCGGTGAGATGCCGCGATACGAAAAGACGTAATCGGGAGACCATCCTGGGTAACGAGGTGGCGGGGTGTGGTGGCAACTAGGCCTGCCACGGTAACGAGTTCTGACATTTTTCCTTCCTTGTGGCGAGCCTGGTTTAGCTGCCTGAAAGGAATTTTGGAACGAAATCAAACTCAAAAACGAGCGACTTTAAAGCTGTGGAAAACTACTTCGAAAACTGGCGAAACTTTTCGCGAACCTTAGCCATTTTCGGCGCCACAACAGCGTTGCAATAGCCCTGGTTCGGGTTTTTGTCAAAGAAGTCTTGGTGATACTCCTCGGCCGTCCAGAAGGTTTCGGCTGGGTTTATCGCGGTCACGATCTCGCCATCCCAGATGTCTTTGGCTCGCTCAAGGGCGGCTTCAAACTGTTGCCTCTCCCCCTCGTTGCGATAGAACATTTCAGAACGGTATTGTGTTCCGATGTCGTTACCCTGGCGGTTTAGTTGCCTCGGGTCGTGGAGGGTGAAGAAGATGTCGAGAATGATTTCGCTCGAGATTTCGTCCTCGTTAAAAAAGACTTCGGCAACCTCGGCGTGATTGGTGGTGCCGGTGCAGACCGCCTCGTAACTAGGGTTTTGGCTTTCGCCACCCATGTAACCGCAAACCACGTCGGAAACGCTCTTGATCTGCATGTATGCGCTGTCTAAACACCAGAAACAGCCACCGGCCAAAACGAAACTCTTCATGTCTCTAGCCTAGAGTGAGAGCATGAGTTACGAAGCCAGCCAGAGCCGCTATGACAACATCAAAACCAGACGAGTTGGACACAGCGGGCTGATTTTGCCCGAAATTTCACTGGGTCTTTGGCACAACTTTGGGTCGGTCGACGATTTCGCGAACCAGAAAGCGATTTTGCACCGGGCGTTCGATCTTGGTGTTTTCCACTTCGATCTGGCCAATAACTACGGGCCGATTCCGGGCAGCGCCGAGGAGAACTTCGGTCAACACCTTCGCGACGGGTTAGCGAAATACCGCGACGAACTGATCATTTCGTCGAAGGCTGGTTACGACATGTGGCCTGGGCCTTTTGGTGAATGGGGTTCACGCAAATACCTAACCGCTTCGCTGGATCAGAGCCTGAAGCGAATGGGACTTGAATACGTCGACATTTTCTACTCACATCGATTCGACCCAAATACCCCGCTCGAGGAAACCATGGGAGCGCTGGCCAAGGCCGTGCACGACGGCAAGGCGCTCTACGTTGGAATTTCTAGTTACTCCCCTGCCGACACCGCCCGTGCCAAAGAAATCTTGGACGGTTTAGGCGTTCCGCTAACCATCCATCAGCCACGCTATTCGATGTTTGATCGCACGCCAGAGAACGGTCTGCTTACCGAACTGGAACGCATCAATGTTGGAGCGATTGTGTTTAGCCCACTGGCTCAAGGTCTGCTAACCGATCGCTACTTCAAGGGGATTCCGGAAGGATCAAGAGCTTCTAAAGCGGTCTTCCTAAAAGAAAATCAGGTTAGTGAAAAGTACCTGACTGCAGCATTGGCTTTGAATGAACTGGCTGCCGCTCGAGGTCAAACCCTTTCTCAGTTGGCGCTGAGTTGGGTGTTGCGCAAGGGAATCGTTTCTTCGGCCCTGATTGGGGCCAGTTCGGTAGCTCAGTTGGAATCCAACTTGGCAGCCTTGGATTCGCCAACTTTGACTCAGAGCGAACTTCATGCAATTGAACCGTTAGCGATTCACGGGCTCGGTTAGCGGTGAAGCATGGTGATTCCTTGCGGAACCGTGCGAACCCATTCGCTAGGTGGTAGGTCGACGCGCTTGTATTTGGCTTCCGGGGTCTGAACATACATTGTGGTTGAGCCACCACCGTCGAGCATGATCGCTTGAGTGGCACCCATTTCCTTTAGCCATTTGGCTAACTGGTGAACTGTTGAACCACCTAGACGGAATCGGTTAAACACATCGGCTGAATTTCGCACCCCCATGGTGGTGGTGGCAAACCAAACATCGCCGTTTTCATTCCAGCCGATTGCATTGCGTGGCCGAATGTCTTCGTGACTCGGCGAGCACTGAGCCGTAACCACGCTGTTGATGATTAGATTTTCGCGATTACCAAAGGCCGAGTAGAGCGGCAGGTCTTTTTTGATTTGATAGGAATTGTCGATTTGTAGTTTGGATCCAACTTTTAGACCTCGAACTAAATCGGCCGACCTAAAGCCAACCTGAAGCACTTTCTCTTTCGAACCAACCCTTAAAGACTTTCCATTTTTGTAAATCTTGGTAATTACCCCGTCGAGATCTGTTACCACGGTTGCCGAAAGTTTCGACGTGGTTGGATATAGCTTCGACGTGAATAAAACAGCACCCACCGTTATGTTGGCGGTTCGGTCATTGATGGCACGAATGGAAAAGGATTTTCCGTTTGGTAGGGTGACGGTTCCCGAAGGTGAAATCTCGGTGCGAAGAAACTTAGTGGTTTTGGCCTTTACCGGCTTCACGTATTCAATCGAATCGCCAACCTTTAACACGCTTAGCCTTTCAGCAGCACTGCCGGCAGCAACAAAAACGTAGTCACCAGGGTTTGTTGGCGGCTTGAAGTCGGTGGTGCTCTTACTGCTGGTTACCACCCCGTCAGAAACGGTTACTACGTAGGAAATACTTGGAAGACCGACATTGGTTTTGTAACTGTTATAGGCACCGATGCTATTTGGTTCAAGAAACTGTAGGTTCAATCCCTGGGTGAGAATCTTCTTTCCATTCGAAGAAATGTGAGAAATTCCCTGGAGCCCAGTGTGTTCGTTTGCAGCAGTCTCAACCACGCCAACGATAGGCGAAGGTTCAACCGGTGAGTAAACGAAATCATTCTCTTCAACCATGGCGCTGTAGAGAAGGTTGGTTCCGCGAAGGTGGAAAAAGTCGCCGTTCACGTAAGCAATCGCGTTTACTTTTTTGGCAAGTTTGGCCTGATTTCCAACGTTTCCAATTTTGGTGAAGGTTGGCGCAATCCGCACTTGAGCGAGATTTGAGTGAGAGTAGGAAAGCCTGGTCTTCCAGATTTGCCCGCCATTGGTTTTACCAGCGGCCCAGTCATAGGTTCCATAAACTCCGCTACCCACCATTGGGGTTTCGGAGTGCTTCCCAGCAGTTTCTAGCGAAGGGGTTTTTAAACAGTTTCGACGGTCTTCCGTTGGAACCAGCTTCGAAGAGTCAATTTCGTCTATTTCAAGTGGGAGCGGCACATATTGATCAGCCGAATTGGAGTCACTGGGGATTTTGGCGCAACCGGAGAAGGCAACAACCGATATTGCCAAAAGCGCGATTGCGCTCAGGCGACTTGGGTTGCGAAACATAGGCTCAATTTTACGTTGCGAACCTGAGTATTATCTAGAAATAAGGGCAACGCCGGTCGGGATGTAACGTATCCAAACTCCATCGGGAAGATCTACTCGATGGTAATCCCCGGCTAGTTTCGCCAGCATCGTGGTGGAACCACCGCCATCTAACGATACGGCGTAAGTAGCCCCCACAGCGCGAAGCCAATCGGCCATCTGGTGCACAGTGGACCCACCGACTCGGTATCCGCCTTGGCCGCCGTCGTACCAGTCGCGGCCCATTGTGGTGGTGGCTACATAGACATTGCCGTAGTCATCCCAACCGATACCAGTCCTTGGGCGAACCGTATCGGAATTGCCGGTGCAAGGGGCAACCACAGCACCTCGATAAAGTAGGGTGGCGCCTATACCGAACACCGTTTCATAGCTATTTCCGCTGCTGGTGGTAAAACCGAGTTTGATAGTTACCGATGACCCGACCACAAAACCAGAAATCTTGTTTTGAGCTGTGCCATAGAACTGAATCACTTTGCCGCCAGAGGGGATCGACTGCGAAGATCCACTTGCGTAAACCTTGGTGACCACGCCGTTTGCCGCCACCACCACCGTGGCGGCTCCCTTCGGCGGAGTTGCGTCGAATTTGTCATCGAAAACTACTGCGCCAGACGAATAGGATTGCGACCAAAAATTGACAGCCGAAATGCTCGCCAAAACAGTACCAGCGGAATTCGTGATCGTTCCAGACGAGGTGAGGTAATCGCGCGAAAGTTGAGGGATTCGGCCCACCGGGGGTCGATAGGAAAAAGTAGCACCAACTTTAAGCTTTTTTAGATTTGTGGCAGCCGAGCCAACCGCAGAAAACACATATCCCAACCTTGGTCGGATCGTGGTACCTCGCTGATAGACCGTTTTTACTTTTCCACTGACCACCAGAATCGAAGCGGCAGAAGCTGGCAATACTGAAGAGGCAAATGTAGAGCTATATGCAATCGTTTTTGAGCCGGTTAGAACAGGCAAATTTAGCCCGTAGATCGTGAAGTTCTTGCCGCCGGATTTCACAATCGAACTTTTCAGCACACCGCTTTTACTGCTGGCAGTAACAGATCGAATACCGATAACCTTTGACCTGACCTGAGGCGAGTAAGTTAGCTGAGAACCTCGAGCAATTGCCGAGTATGGCATGCGGCTAGAGAAATCAAAAAAGTCGCCGTTCACGTGAACCAATGCCGAAACTCCTTGGGCTAGCGAAAGCTGGCTTTGATCGCGAAGATAAGGGGCGGTGGTTGGGGTAAGCGTGGTGTAGTTCAGATTCGACTTGGTGACAGTGAAACGAGACTCATACGGTGACGAATTTCCCTCACCCGCCTGAAACGAATATCGGGTAAGCGATCCGCCCTGTTCGAGTGAATCATTTGTAACTGTGGCCCTCGACAGAGGCCTGGTTGCTTCGCAGCTGGCAGCATTGGCTGGCGAACCTAGAGAAAGAACCACCAAAACTGAAACTAATGACGACGCGATGGCTTTCAAAGTCGTCTTTGGGGTCATGAACCAATAGTAAGCACCTCCTTACCGTTAGGCTTGACGGGTGACTAAAGTTCTCTCATCCCTCCCAGTCGGCGAAAAAGTAGGCATTGCCTTCTCAGGTGGCCTCGACACGTCTGTTGCCGTTGCCTGGATGCGTGAAAAGGGAGCAATCCCTTACGCTTACACCGCCGATCTCGGCCAGTACGACGAAACTGACATCGCCTCGATACCCGACCGAGCCGTTATTTATGGCGCTGAGGCAGGTCGACTTGTAGATTGCCGCACTTCGCTGGTTGAAGAGGGTCTAGCCGCTATCGCTTGCGGAGCATTTCACATTCGAACTGGTGGCAAGGCTTACTTCAATACGACCCCACTTGGTCGAGTAGTAACTGGAACCCTATTGGTACGTGCCATGCGCGACGACCAGGTTGAGATTTGGGGCGACGGCTCAACCTACAAGGGCAACGACATCGAGCGTTTCTATCGCTACGGTCTCCTAGCAAACCCGAACCTACGCATCTACAAGCCTTGGCTGGATGCCGACTTCGTTTCTGAGCTAGGCGGGCGTCACGAGATGAGCGAATGGCTCCAAGCTCGCAAGCTTCCGTATCGCGCATCAACCGAAAAGGCCTACTCAACGGATGCCAATATGCTCGGCGCCACCCACGAGGCGAAGAGCCTTGAAAACCTCGACACCTCCTATGAAATCGTCGAACCGATCATGGGCGTGAAATTCTGGGACGCCAACGTAAAAATCGACAGCGAAGACGTGACCGTAACTTTCCGCCAGGGACGCCCGGTTGCCATCAACGGGAAAGATTACAAAGACGCGGTTGAACTAATGCTCGAAGCCAATGCCATCGGCGGTCGCCACGGTCTAGGCATGAGCGACCAGATCGAAAACCGAATCATCGAAGCCAAGAGCCGCGGAATTTACGAGGCTCCTGGAATGGCACTTATCTTTGCCGCCTACGAACGCCTACTGAGTGCAATCCACAACGAAGACACCATCGCCAACTACCACGCCGAAGGTCGCCGCATGGGCCGCCTGCTCTACGAGGGTCGCTGGCTAGATCCACAGACCCTAATGCTGCGCGAGTCATTAACCAAGTGGGTTGCTTCTGCAGTAAACGGTTCGGTCACTCTGAGGCTGCGTCGCGGCGACGATTACACCATCTTGGACACCCGCGGTGAGGGCTTCAGCTACCACCCAGAGAAACTATCGATGGAACGCACCGAAGACTCCGCTTTTGGGCCAACCGACCGAATCGGTCAACTGACCATGCGAAACCTTGACATTCAGGACACCAGAAACAAACTCGATCTTTACCGCAAGCAGGGCCAGATTGAGGGCGGTCAGTTCGAACTAACTTAGGGAGCGTTCGTTATCTGAATCGCGTTTGAGATTCCGATAGCACCCGAAGTTGATTTCACTACTGCAGCCACATTGATTTTCGCTCCACTAGGGAATTTCGCTCCCGAAAGAATCATTTTCCAGTCGATTGAGTCGTCGACCCCAAGAACCTGCCAGGCGCCACCGTTAACCTGAACCACAAAGGTGCAGGTCGAAGGGTCATCCCCCCCGGAAATACTCGCCCTTGGCTTCCACAGGGCAACTCCGGAGTCTTTGGTCATCGTCAAAGAGACAGCTCCCACGGTTCCTGCAGCCGGCAAGGCACTCTGTGCTTCAAGCACCACCGCTTGGCGATCTCCAACCCAAATAGTCACATAACCTTCGGCATCGGATGTCACGCTCTGGGTTTGCCCCCAAACCTGAGAGAAAACGGTATTCGGGCTTGAAGTCTTTATTCGCAAACCACTCTTAGTTACCTGGGCATTATTGAGTGCCACCAAATACTCTTTACGGTTTGCCAAATCGATTCGGCTGAACGCTACTACATTGTTTGCGGAGTATCGCTGAATCTGAGCGCCGTCCATAAGCGCGGGGTGATCGGCACGCAAAGAGTTGAGCCAGGTGATTCGCTCCTGGATTGGGTGATTTCGACCGGTTAGATAACTGCCAGTGCCAATTGGGTCCGTTGCAATACGAGCCTCACTGCGCCATGAAGTTACGCTCGTTGGGAACATGTCCTGCCTGGCCGCTTGGTCTCCCCCGGTTCCAATCATTCCAACTTCGTCACCGTAGTAAACGTTGGGGATTCCTCGAGACATGTACATCAGGTCATAGCCCAGAAGCGAGTCACCCCAGAGGTCTCCCGTTGGCGTTCCAGCCCACAGCAAAAGTTTTCCAAAACGACCCATATCGTGGTTTGCCAAGAATGTTGCCTGGTTGTAAGCGTTGGTCTTTCCCGTTATGTACCAGTCGTCGGCTCCGAAAACATTAGTGATGTCGGTGATGTTGTTTCCCGAAGCGAATTGAACCGCAGCATTTTGGAAAGCAAAATCTAGGTTGGCAGGCAGTCCCCGATCGCGAACGAACTCCGTTAGGGTTGCCGTTCCCGAGTCAAACACTTCCCCAAATGCAAACAATCCCGGTTTGGTACTCGCCGTAAGTTCCTGAACCCTTGGCCACCAAATACCGAAGAACGCATCATCAACATGTTTGGCGGTGTCGATTCTGAAGCCATCGATACCGTAGTCGTTTACCCAAGCCGCATATGCCTGAGCAAAACCTTCGATCACCGCTGGTTTTTCAGTTGCAACATCATCAAGCCCAAAGAAATCACCGTTTTGTGATTGTTCCTTGTTATTCCAATCGCCAACGTTTCCGCGATTGTGGTAGTTCGTTAGGTCGTTCAAGAACGAAGGCTTGCGAAGATTGGTGTCACCTGCTGCAACTTGAGCCGTTCTAACCGCTCCAAAGTTGTAGTTGCCATTGGTGTAATAATTCACGTCTCCGGTGTGGTTCACCACGATGTCCATTACTACCTTCATCCCCTGCGAATGAACGCAATCAACAAAGGTGGTGAAATCAGCTTTTGTGCCGAGGTGTGGGTCGATATCCGTGAAGTCGGTTATCCAATAACCGTGATACGCGGCGCTACCGCTCTGAACGTAACGCTGCTTAAACGGCGGGGTAATCCAAACCGATGTAAATCCCATTTCCTTAAGACGATTTATGCCATCGCCAGAGGTGCAACCATCGGTAAGTCCGGCAAAGTCGCCTCCGTGATAGTAGGCGGTAGAGGTTGGATCAAAAGCAGTTACCTCGCGTGACCCGGTAAGTCCCATGCGATCGTTCGCGGTGTTTCCGTTTTGATAGCGATCCGTCATAACAAAATAGATGTTTTCGCTGGCCATCGCGGAACGATAAGAGCTCGAAGCCAAGGCAGAGGCCTGAGCTGAACTTGGGGTGGTTACAGGAGTTGGAGGAACTACTACTGGTACAGGATCTTTTGAGACCGGGATTGTGTACCGTAGTGAACTGTCGCTGTTTACCGAACCGGCTTCAAACCAGACTTCACCCTTGGTTGCAGCCAGAGAAAGAAGTTGATCGGCCGTTGAAGGATCCTTAACGTTTCCGTTGTGGATGATGATTGGAACGCTTTGAGAATTTGCAATCAGTGGAATCTCATACTTCACGCCCCAAGCGTCTGGAGTAACTGATGCCGGCAGAATCGGGCTAGCCCAACTCACTGATAGCGAGGTGCCGCCAGAACTGCCAGTCCAGGCGTGAACTCCCCATCCCGAATAATCTCCGTTCGCGCGGTGGTAGTGAATAGTAACTTTGTCGTTTGCCCAAGACTCGGAGGTCCGAACTCCGCTGAAGTAATCGCCAACCCAAATCTTGGCTGCACTTCGAGGGTTCACCGAATAGCTTCGACCCGCTTTTCCATTCTTTAAGACGGTTAGCTTCACAGCTGTGGAGCCAGAAGAAATCGGCACAAAAACATAGCGACGAGTTCCAGATGAGTTGAACTTATAGGTCTTAACACTCTTCCCGATGGTGACCTTGAGGGATCGATTGGTTAGCGCAGAGCCCCTAGTTACCAGAGACACTTTTAACTTCAAAGAAGCAACCGACTCATAAAGTGCTGGGACCCCTTTGGAGCTGAGCCATATCTCGCGAGTAGTGACTGGGTCGACCGAAACACTGGAAACGGTTACGCGGGTTGCCGAAACCTTTACGCGGGTTGCCCCGGGCGGCAGGTCAACCACGCCAAACCAGCCATAAGAATCTTGGCCAATCAATCGAGAAGAGGATTGGTTGGAAGAGTTCGAGGAGTCTGTGAGGACCACCTGAGCATCAGCTGGCACCACGCCAACCACACCTGGCACATGCACAACAACCTGGTAGGTGGTTTCAGCGGAAAAAGCTAGTGGAGCCTGTATCGAGGATGTGACTGCGAAGGCTATAAGAAGTAATGCCCAACCAAACCAGCGAAAGACCTTACTCATGTTCCTGAGTCTAACCCCGAAGTGTGTTCCTAGAGATTGACCTCGATAAGCCCGGTAATGCGTGGGTCATCGGGTTTGGTAGTTGGTCGGAATCTCTTTACCGAGCCATCTGGCAACACCAAAAACTTCTCGAAATTCCACATAACTGGTCCTGCTAATCCGGCTTCGTCTTTCACGGTGGTTAGCTTTTTGTAAAGTGGGTGGCGGCGAGGGCCGTTCACGGCAACCTTCTCGGTCATCGGAAATTTCACGCCGAAGTTCGTCGAACAAAATGTCTGGATATCGGAATCTTTGCCAAGTTCTTGCAAGAAAGTGTTTGAAGGCATACCGAGAACCACTAGCCCCTCGTCCTTGTATTTTTCATAGAGCGTTTCTAGTGCTTCATACTGGGGAGTAAGCCCGCATTTTGATGCGACATTGACCACCAGGGTCACTTTGCCAGACAAGTCTTTGAAGGTAGTCTTCTCGCCAGTAATAGTTGTGAGCTCAATCGAATTTAGATCCATAACTCTATTAACCGCACAAATCCAAAGAAATTCCTAGAAAGAATTTTGCCGACCGGTTTCCCGATCGGCATCATTCAAATAAGCCAGGCCTAATATCCGGATGTAAATCCGTTAAAAAAAGCACCCACTACAAATATCAGGTAAATCGATGAAAGCCCGCCGATAATAGCTCCGGCAATCGCAAGTCCCTTACCGCCCTGTGGGGTCGGTGACTTACTGATCTGATTCAACGCGACTAGCGAGAGAACAAACCCTACTGGGCCGCCACACACGAGTGACACCACAAAACCTGCGATTGCCAATCCGTTGGTTGGAGGTTTTGGCGCGAATCCATTCGGTGCCGTTGGAACCTGATAAGAATTTGGTGTTGGCTGGATAGGAACTGCGACCGACGAATTAACCTCAGTGCCACAGGCTGCGCAGAAAGCAGCCCCTTTGAGTTCAGCACCACATTTTGCACAAAACATTTTTTCCCCTAATTTCTTGATTTGTTCAATAACTCTAATAGTTAAAAACAGAATTTCAATTACTCGCAAAGAATTAGGCTGGAGTTATGCATCGGGTCAATGACGCCACCACGGAACTGCGCCGTAAGGTTTTCGAATACGCCAATACGCGTATGAACTATTCACCGGCTCCCCTGGATAACACGGAGACTCCTGAAAACCTTTTTCAGGCGGCCGGACAGACCATTACCGATGAAGGTTTGGGGTCAAAGGCACTCGACCTGTTCGCCAACGTTTTGGCTCCAGCAACAATTTCCACAGACCACCCTGGATATCTTTCATTCATTCCCTGCGCACCAACCGAGGCGTCGAAGCTTTTTGACCTTGTAGTTTCTGCTTCCGCGATTTATGGCGGTTCCTGGATGGAAGGAGCCGGAGCGGTCTTTGCCGAGAACCAGGTGCTGTCCTGGTTGGCCAAAGAAGCTGGGCTTCCGGAAACCGCCGGTGGTGTATTTGTGCAAGGTGGAACTCTAGGGAACTTGAGCGCCTTGGTTGCGGCGAGAGATCACGCCAGGCGTGTGGGGAAAACTGCCACTCGCTGGAAAATTGCCTGCAGCGCCGAATCTCACTCTTCCCTTAAGACGGCAGCTGCCGTTATGGACATTGATCTGATTCTGGTTCCTGTCGATGAGCACGGAAAACTTGGTGACACGGAACTAAGGAAAGCGCTTGAAGGAAACACCGATGGATTGTTCGCCATTGTGGCAACCGGCGGAACCACCAATTTTGGCATAGTAGATCGCTTGGATGAAGTTGCCAAAGTTGCCAAAGAGCTCGACGTTTGGTTCCACGTCGACGGCGCCTACGGCCTGGCCGGGCTTCTCTCTCATCACACCAGAGACCTGTTCACCGGTTTGGAGCATGCCGATTCGTTTATTGTTGACCCGCACAAGTGGCTCTTCGCGCCATTCGACGCGTGCGCACTGGTTTATCGTGACCCAGAAATTGGTCGCCTAGCCCACACCCAGCACGGTGAATATTTGGAAACACTAACTAACTCGGGCGAGTTCAACCCGAGCGACTACGCCATCAATCTCACGCGACGCCCTCGAGGACTGCCACTCTGGTTCTCCCTAGCCACTCACGGCATTGATGCCTATCGCGAGGCTGTTACCGCCAACATTGAACTCTCTCACTATGCTGCCCGCAAGGTTCGCGAACGAGACTACTTACAGCTGGTTCGTGATCCAGAACTCTCGGTAGTGGTTTTTGAACGCATCGGCTGGACGCTAGAGCAATATGAAGAATGGTCCAAGAAGCTTCTCGCCGAAGATGTGGCGTTCGTGGTTCCAAGTTCTCACCAGGGACGCCCAAATGCACGTTTCGCAATTGTGAACCCGCTGACCTCAGAGAAACTCATCGACGAGATTCTCGAATCCATGGCTGACTAGTTACAAAACGGTCGGCCAGCTCACTACTTCCCTGCTTTGACGCCTTTGCGCATCGAGAAGATTCCTCCACCGATAAGCACCATTGCTGAGCCGATTAGTAGGTAGTAATCCGATAGCGATCCACCGGTGTTAGCCAAGTCATCCGCGCCAGCCACGTAATCCGAGCTAGCTACATCTCTAAACGGCAGAGTAGCGTCAAGGGTTTTCACTCGTAGGTTTGAGATTTCGTGATAGTTGGAATAGTAACCAGTTCCCGCAGTGAAGCCGAACTTGATGTTGGCAGTGGTGCTAAATGCGGCTGGAAGCGCAAGGTCGTGCACCAAGGTATTTTCGTAGTAAACCTTTACTCTTGGCGAATCGGTGTATGGAGAGTCAATGTTGATCCGAACCGCCGCGACGCTGGCCTGACGGCTGGGGTACATGTCAGTTAGAAGCTTCTTTGAATTGGCTACGAGGCCATACGGTTCTGCGAGATTGCAGTAACCGTCAAACCCTTGGCCGGATCCCTTAACTGTGATTTCATTCCTAATTTCCTGGTGAGGAGTCGCAGGGCAGCCTATTCCCTGGTAGTTTCTAAAGTTTCCGTAAGCATCGAATCCAACACCTAGTAGTGCGCCAGAAATTCCAGGGGTCTGATTTGGGTTCGGTGCGTACCCCATTGCTCCACCTAGTCCTCCGGCTAAATTAGTCGTGTCTGTGGCGTTTTTGATGAAGAAAACTAAGCCATCCGCAAGGTCGCCGCCCCACTGATACTGGTTGAAATCAAACTGAACACCCTGGG
>CAIJWY010000132.1 GCA_903824455.1 uncultured Micrococcales bacterium | reverse complement strand
GCCAAGTGTTTCCACCTGTCGGGTCGCGGACTATAACCGCCGGCTCAGATTTTCACTGACCCCGAAGAACTTTGTTGCTAATACAAGCATTACAGAAAAACCTGAGAGTTGCCTTAGTTATTCCTTACTTGGCGGCTTTTAGGAAGCCGATGGCGTCGTAGACCTTAGCCAGAGTTGCCTCGGCCACCTCATTGGCCTTATCTGCGCCTTCGGCCAGTAGGCGGTCGAGTTCATTCTGGTCGCTCATGAGTTCTTGGGTGCGCTCGCGGATTGGTTCGATGGCGGCGATCACGACATTGGCGACTTCGGCTTTTAGAACGCCGTAGCCGGCTCCCTCGAATTCGCCCTCAATGCTTTCGATTGAGCGACCGGAAATGGCTGAGTAGATTCCAAGTAGATTGCTGACGCCAGCTTTGGCTTCGCGATCAAATTTGATGATGCCCTCGGTGTCGGTGACAGCGCTCTTGATCTTCTTCAAGATGGTGGCGTTGTCGTCCATGATGTTGACCAAACCCTTGGGGTCGGCGGTCGACTTCGACATCTTGGCGGTTGGGTTTTGAAGGTCGTAGATCTTCGCTGTTTCTTTGAGGATCACAGCTTCAGGGATGGTGAAGGTGTCGCCGAACCGGGCGTTGAAACGCATCGCTAGGTCGCGGGTTAGTTCGATGTGCTGGCGCTGGTCTTCCCCAACCGGCACGGCCTTTGGTTGGTAGAGCAGGATGTCGGCGGCTTGAAGGATCGGGTAGGTGAAGAGGCCCACGCTCGCGGAGTCGGCGCCGGCTTTCTGGCTCTTGTCTTTGAACTGGGTCATGCGGCTGGCTTCGCCGAAGCCGGTGATGCAGTTGAGAACCCAGGCTAGCTGCGCGTGAGCGGGCACGTGGCTTTGCACAAATAGTGCCGATTTCGTAACGTCGATGCCGGCGGCAATGTATTGGGCGGCTGTGCGACGAGAGTTAGTTCTTAGCTCTGCGGGTTTTTGAGGTGAAGTAATTGCGTGAAGATCAACGATGACGTAGTAGGCGTTGTAGTCGTCCTGCATGCCAGCCCAGTTGACCAAGGCGCCGAGATAGTTGCCGAGGTGAAGGGAACCGGCCGAAGGTTGCATGCCGGAAAGCAGGTTTGGCTTAGTCATGGGTTAATCCTAGATGGAGTAGTCGACGGTGACCGGTGAGTGGTCGGTCCATCTTTGGTCGTAGGCGGGAGCTCGGTGAACCTTATAGTTGCTTGCCTTGGCGGCTAATGCCGGTGTTGCCAGGTGGTAATCGATGCGCCAGCCGGTGTTGGTGTCAAAAGCTTGCCCGCGTTGAGACCACCAGGTGTAGGGGCCTGGTTCGTCTGGATGGGCTGCTCGGCCTACGTCAACGAAATTGAGTTCGCCCATGAACTTATCGAAATAGGCACGCTCTTCGGGCAAGAAACCGGAGTTCTTCAGGTTGCCTTTCCAGTTTTTAATGTCGAGTTCGGTGTGACCAACGTTGAGATCGCCGGTTATCACAACTAGGTTTTCGCTATCTTTCAGTTGATTCATTCTCACGAGCATCGCGTCGAGGAATTTCCATTTCTCGACCTGCTTAGGGGTGTTCACTTCACCGGCGTGAACGTAGGTGGAAACAACCGTGACCGTTTTTCCCTCGATGTCGAAGTCGGCTTCAAGCCAGCGACCCTTGGAGTCGAAATCTTCAGCGCCAAACGCTGTGCTAGTTCTAGTTGGGGTGAGCTTCGTGATGATGGCAACGCCGGCTCGGCCTTTGGCGGTTGCCTCGTCGAGGTAGATGTTGGCCCCTGGCCAAATATCGGCGATCACCTTTTCAACATCGGCAAGTTCGGCTCTAACCTCTTGAAGGGTGATGATGTCGGGGTTGTTTTCCTTGAGCCAGTTGCCAAAGCCGTTGCGATGGGCGGCGCGGATGCCGTTGACGTTAATGGTGGCAATGTTCAAGGTCTTAGGCATGCCCCAAGTTTACTTTTACTAGATGGTTACGTAGATGTAGTTACCAGACTTGGTTGCAGTGTATTTGGTAAGGCTGGTTTGGGCAGGGCCTCCCACAACAGCTCCGTTGCTGGCATTGAAGTTTGCACCGTGCTGGTTGCAGACTAATTTGCCGTTTAGGAGCTTTTGGCTGCCCAAGGGAGCGCCCTGGTGAGTGCACTGGTTTTTGAATGCTCGGAAAACTCCGGCACGAGGTTGGGTGATCAGTACCGATTTCCCTCCCACGGTGAATACTTTGGCGCTACCAACCGGAATCTTACTGGCCAGGGCAACTTTGTATTTGGTCGCGGCTTCGGCCGCGGTGGCGCCGAGAGCGGAAAGCCCAATGCCAGTAAGCACAGTTGCTAATCCGGCAAAAAGCGCTTTGCGACTCAATTCGTTGTGATTATGGTTCGAAGAATCACAGGTAGCAGCGCAACTTTTTTCCAAGGCTAAGTCTCCAAATTCCTTTTACGGGTGAACGTAAATAAAAGTTTACGAAAAACTTTCTCGTTCGGCACGAACACCCTGAACGCCGAATTCATCAGCGAATTCTGATGGTCTTGCGGCTGGTGCGAGCGGTTTCAACGTAGGAGAACTTGTTGCCGGTTACCCGAACCGAAATCTGTGAACCAAAATCGAAAATGCCTACCCGATAGGTTGAAAGTGTGGCGCCGTCGATTATTTCTCCGTTTCGAAGCCACTGAATGCTCTTTATCGTTCCCGAATCCCAGGTGCCGATCGAAACCTTTAGAGTTTTACCGCGCGCGGCAACGCCGGTAATCTTTGGGGTTGGGGCGAGCTTGAACAATCGGCCAAGGATTGAGGCTTCATTTGAAGAGACAACTGTGTCTGGAACACCAGCTTTTTGAAGAGTTACTTTGAGGCTTAGGTTTTGTTCAAACTCTAGCGTTGTAATTTTATGAGTCAGGCTCGTGGCACCAGGAATTGGTTCGTCGTTCAGTTCCCACTGGTAACCAACGCTTACGCCAGGTTCCCAAACTTTTTCAACGGTGGCAGTCGCCGTTGCTCCAACTCTTAGAGTTTCTGGAATGGTGGCTTTGATTTCTCGAGGGGCGTTCTCCGAGAGGAAAGTGGTGAGAGCCTGTTGGCGTCGTGGAACGAAAATATCTACCCAACCCTGGTAGATCGCTAGATCCCAGACGCTGGTTAGGTGAATTTCTCCCGGCGAACTAACAATTGGGTTTACCTTGGCTGCTACCAAGTCTTTGTAGCCAACTAGGTCGATTGTGGTTGCGAGAGCCGAAATACGAACGCCCTCACGAATAAGTTGCGAGTGGCAGGGCGCGTAGGCGATGCAGTGGTCGAGCAGGGTGCTCCGGTGGTCACTCCAGCCACGAAAAATGGGTCCAGAGGCGTCCCACGTTAAATCGGCTGATGGGTCAGCGGTGAATGTTTGGTCGAGACCCCAAGGGATCACTGTGAACACCCCGTCGGTGTCGAAGTGGATGAAGTGGTTGTTTTGAACCGCGTCGGTGTAACCGTCCCAGTTGCTCATGAAGATGTCGGTTGCCATCAGCTTTATGATTCGAGGCATGTCGGCAACATTGTTGATGGCATACCACCAGTCGACGCCGTCCAGGTAAGCAACATTTCCCGCTTGACTTAGATGAGAGCGGTCGGTGTTTCCGATAGTGGCCTCGTAGCAGGTGTTATTTGGAACCACGTCGCAGTTATACGGTCCGGCGTAAATGTGACCGGTTGATTTGTACCAACGTTTTGCGAAAACCTGATCGACCGATTCGATGTTGAGATACAAACCTAGGGATGCGCCTTCAACCTTAACTTTCGAGTAGCCGGTCCGCGGCGCAGGAACCCCCGCGGCTCGATACATTTTGTAGGCGGTGGCTTCGTGGATGAACGAAGGGTCTTGCACCATGTTGTTTAGCGTCATTCGCTTTAGCCCTAGGAAATACTGCTTCGGAACGAAAGCGTCGAACTTGATCTTCATCGGGAATTTGGCGTCGCCGCGAGATGCTTGCCCTTTGAGCCTTACCCCAACATTGGTTAGGGTGACCGAAGCTTTTCCTGGAAGGGTGATTTTGATGTTGGCGTGCTGGAAGGTGTCGGTATTTAGTAAGTCGTAGGTGAGAGTGGGGTAGCCGGTGGTGTGGGTCAGTTCAACTTGGCTTATGGAAAGCGGATCAAACAGAACGGCGGCTGCGTCGGTACCCTCTTTGAGAGAGGTGACGGCCGCTTCGGCAGGAGTTGCAACTGCTAACCCGAGAAGCAGAGTTAGCGCTAGTAGAAACGCCTTGTAGCGTTTCAACATGGTTACGGCTTGCCGCGAAGGATTGCTTGTTTGACCTCGGCGATAGCTCGAGTTACCTCGATGCCACGAGGGCAAGCTTCGGTGCAGTTGAAGGTGGTGCGGCAACGCCACACACCCTCTTTGTCGTTCAAGATTTCCAAACGAACGTCGGCTGCTTCATCGCGTGAATCGAAGATGAAGCGGTGAGCGTTAACGATGGCGGCCGGACCGAAATACTGTCCGTCGGTCCAGAACACCGGACAGCTGGAGGTGCAGGCGGCGCAAAGGATGCACTTGGTGGTCATGTCGAAGCGGGCACGTTCTTCGGGGCTCTGCAGGCGTTCAGCCTTTGGCTTGTCGGTTGCGATTAGGAACGGCTTGACGTCTTTGAACGCCTGGTAGAACGGCTCCATGTTTACGATTAGGTCTTTTTCAACCTCAAGGCCCTTAATGGGCTCAACGTAAATTGGCTCGGTGATGTCGAGGTCTTTGATTAGGGTTTTGCAGGCTAGGCGGTTGCGACCGTTGATGCGCATGGCATCCGATCCACAAACTCCGTGAGCACAGCTGCGACGGAATGAAAGTGAGCCGTCTTGTTCCCACTTAATTTTGTGCAGTGCGTCTAGAACTCGGTCGGTGCCGTGAACGGTTACATCAAAGTCTTCCCAGCGAGCTTCGAGATCGTCTTCTTTGCTGAAGCGACGAACGAACAGGGTGACTGTGAAACTTGGAACAACACCAATCTCGGTGGTTTCAGCGACTGCGGTAGACATTAGTACTTACGCTCCATCGGTGGGTAGTTGGTGATGACAACTGGCTTCCAGTCGACCTTGATTTTCTTACCGTTCTTGTAAGCCATGGAGTGAACCATGAACTTCTCATCGTTACGGGTTGGGTAGTCTTCGCGGAAGTGGCCTCCGCGGCTTTCGCGACGTTCTTTCGATGTAACCACAAGCACTTCGGCTAAGTCGAAAAGGAAGCCAAGTTCAACGGCTTCGAGCAGGTCGGTGTTGAAACGAGCACCCTTGTCTTGAACCTGAATGTTCTTGTAACGCTTGCGAAGACCGGCAATTACCTCGAGGGCTTCATCAAGTGATTCCTCGGTTCGGTAAACCTGAGCGTTTTTGTCCATGGTGTCTTGAAGCTCTTTTCGAAGAACCGCAATCTTTTCGGTACCGGTTGAGTTTTGCATCTCTTCTAGTAGGTCGAGCACGCCCTGAGCTGCATCTTTGGGAACGGGAACATGCTTCGCCTTCTTGGCGTACTCTACGGCGTAGATGCCGGCACGCTTTCCGAAAACGTTGATGTCGAGAAGCGAGTTGGTTCCCAGACGGTTGGCTCCGTGCACCGAAACGCAGGCACACTCGCCGGCTGCGTAGAGACCGGGAACAACCTTCTTGTTATTGCGCAGAACCTCGGCCTTGACGTTGGTTGGTATGCCACCCATCGCGTAGTGCGCGGTTGGGAAAACCGGCACCGGCTCGGTGTAAGGCTCAACGCCGAGATATGTTCGTGCAAACTCGGTGATGTCTGGGAGTTTGGCGTCGATTACCTCTGGTGGCAGGTGGGTGAGATCGAGTAGAACGTAGTCTTTGTGCGGCCCGGCGCCGCGACCTTCGCGCACTTCGTTGGCCATGGCACGAGCAACCATGTCGCGTGGAGCTAGGTCTTTGATGGTTGGAGCGTAGCGCTCCATGAAGCGCTCACCAGAGGCGTTGCGAAGGATTGCACCTTCACCACGGGCGGCCTCAGAGAGGAGAATACCCAAGCCCGCTAGTCCGGTTGGGTGGAACTGGTAGAACTCCATGTCTTCCAGAGGCAGACCCTTGCGCCAGATGATGCCAACGCCGTCGCCGGTTAGGGTGTGAGCGTTTGAAGTGGTCTTAAAGATTTTTCCAAAACCACCGGTGGCAAAGATGATCGACTTGCCTTGGAAAATGTGGATTTCGCCCGTGGCAAGTTCGTAGGCAACAACGGCACTGGGACGCTCTTCGCCGTCAACCGTATTCATGATGAGGTCGAGCACGTAGAACTCGCTGAAAAATTCGATTCCGAGGCGCACGCAGTTTTGGTAAAGGGTTTGCAGAATCATGTGACCGGTGCGGTCGGCCGCGTAACAGCTGCGACGAACCGGAGCCTTACCGTGATCGCGAGTGTGACCACCAAAGCGTCGCTGGTCAATCTTTCCGTCTGGGGTGCGGTTGAAAGGAAGACCCATGTTTTCAAGGTCGATAACGGCTTGAACCGATTCCTTAGCAAGAATCTCAGCCGCGTCCTGGTCAACCAGGTAGTCACCACCCTTAACGGTGTCGAAGGTGTGCCACTCCCAGTTGTCTTCTTCAACGTTGGCTAGAGCTGCGGCCATACCGCCCTGGGCGGCACCGGTGTGTGAACGGGTTGGGAAAAGTTTTGAAATTACGGCCGTTGTAACGTGTGGGCCGGTCTCAATGGCGGCGCGCATGCCAGCTCCGCCGGCACCTACGATAACTACGTCGTGCTGGTGATTGTGAACCTTTGGCTTACTCAATGAAAGTCTCTCTTATTTGCAGAACTGGGGAAGTGCATCAACGACGCTGGTGTCTGGGCAAGGGTCGAAGGTGGTGGTTACTAGAGTTCCGAGAACGATCAGCAGGATACAAACCGTCCATAACGAAGCGTTCAGGAATTTTCTAATTCCTTCGCGCTCTGAGTAATCGTTAACAAGAGTTCGCATGCCATTTGTTCCATGAATTAGGGCGAGCCACAACATTAGGGTGTCCCAAACTTGCCAGAACGGGTTTGCCCATTTGCCGGCCACGAAGGCGAAATCGATGGCCTTGATGCCTTCACCAAGGAAAAGGTTCACAAAAAGGTGCCCGAAAATCAAAACAATTAGTACCACACCGGATGCGCGCATAAAGAGCCACGCCCACTTTTCGCGGTTAGCTGATTTGCGAGTTCGGGGACTGCGAGGCGTTTCGATGGTGACCATTATTTACCTACCGGTAGGTGAGAAAAGACGTTCGCCAAGTGGCGCGGAGCGAAGCCAGCAAATATGAGGATAGCCAGGCCAATCACGATCCAAAACATGAGGTTTTGGTACTTGGTTCCCTTGCGCCAGAAGTCGATGAGGATGATTCGCACACCATTTAGAGCGTGGAACAAGATCGCGGCTACCAGCCCAAGCTCGGCCAAACCGATTATCGGGGTCTTGTAGGTGGCAATTACCTCGTTGTAGGCGGCTGGATCAAGGCGAACCAGGGCGGTATCGAGTGTGTGCACCAGTAAAAAGAAGAAAATTGCGACGCCTGTGATGCGGTGTAAAACCCACGACCACATGCCGGTTTTTCCTCGGTAGAGGGTTCCGGTTGGCTTGGTTGGCACTATGCCTCCTGGTTGTTCAACATTGACAGCAACAGTCTTAATTCTAACCTGCAAAAGAAAACAGGACTTTGTTATAAGGGGCTTAAACTTGTCTCCGTGCCAGAAATTCCTGCAAATCGCGCAATTTTTAAGATTGCCGGACTTCTAGCGCTCGCGGGCATGCTTACCGGATGTGCCGCACTTCCAAATGATGCCCCCATCGAGTCGGTGAACTACCGCGCCTGTTTGGTTACCGATGGCGACGCTCTTCGTCCCGGTCTGGCCGACTCGTCCGTTTTTTCGCTAAATCAGGCGGTGGTCACTTTTGGCATCAAGAAGAAAATCATTGAAGGTAACCCTTCGAAATTTGAAAAAGTCATTCAAGACTTTGTGAAATCCAAATGCAATTTCATTGCCGTGGTTGGTTCACGTTTTACCGAGTTTGTGCAACCGGTGGTTGAGGCAAATCCGGCCACACACTTTTTGTTTATAACCGACGGTTCCGATCGAGATTTGCTAGCAGCCAATTTAGAAAACCTTGCCGTTTACCGAGTCGACGTTTACGAAGCAGGCCTCTTAGCTGGTCACCTTGCAGCTAGCGCTAGCGCAACTCACCAACTTGTGGTGGGTTGCCGGGGAGCCGTAAACGCTGAATACCTGGATGGAATTAGGGCAGGAGCCAAAGCCTTTGACGCGGAAGCCAAAACGTCAACGAGCGTGAATTCCAGTAGTTCACTCTTGGAAAATCCTGATGTGCTGCTCGTTTACGGTTGCCGAGATGAGATTCCTTCCGACCCGGAAAACCTAAAACAGTTCAAGTTGGTTGGTTATGGTCGAGACCTGTTTTTTGACCCTGCACTAGAGATTGCCAAGCCAAATGTTTTGGCCACCATAATTCCTCAATCTGGTCCAAGGTTTTTCGAGGCTATTGCCGCTGATCTCGAGAGCGAGTTCATCGGGGGAACATTGGGCTCAACGGTGGCTTCATATGGCAACGGTGGACTGGTTATCAGCGACCAACATTTGGTTGCGCTGCCTACGGGGGAACTTGAGAAGCTGAAGAGCTTGGCCGAAGAATACGAAATGACTTTCAAGTAAAGAGTAGGAAATAAATGAATATCAATAAGCTCCCAAAGATCTCGCTGCACGATCACCTCGACGGAGGTTTGCGACCGCAAACCATCATCGAACTGGCCGAGGAGATCGGGCTCGAATTACCAGCGAAAAACGCGAAAGAACTTGAGCAGTGGTTCCTGGAGTCATGCAATTCGGGGTCTCTGGTTGAGTACCTAAAGACTTTCGACATCACCACCGCGGTGATGCAAACCAAACACGGAATAGAACGGGTGGCTCGAGAATTCGTTGAAGATTTGCACGCCGATGGTGTGGTTTACGGCGAGATCCGCTGGGCACCAGAGCAGCACCTAAATCAAGGACTTTCGCTTGACGAGGTGGTTGACGCTGTTCAAGATGGTATCGAACAGGGCATCGCAGCTGTTGAAGCCGCCGGTGGTTTCATTCGCACCGGGCAACTAGTTACCGCCATGCGTCAAAACGATCGGGCTCTCGAAATCGCCGAACTTGCGGTTCGCCACCGAGACAATGGGGTAGTTGGCTTCGACATCGCCGGACCAGAAGCGGGTTTTCCTGCCAGCAATCACAAAGCAGCGTTCGATTACCTAGCCGAGCAAATGTTCCCAACCACGGTTCACGCCGGGGAAGCCGACGGCATCGACAGCATTCGTGATGCAATTCTCTCCGGTCGGGCACTTCGTCTCGGTCACGGTGTTCGCATTTATCAAGACTTACTCATGCGAGAAGAAGACGGGCGCGACTTCGTGCAACTTGGCGAGACCGCCGAGTGGGTGCACTTTAGACAGATTGCCTTGGAGCTTTGCCCATGTTCAAACATGCAGACCGGAGCCGTGGCCGATCTCGGCGAAGAGTATGTCGACCACCCGGTTGCGATCTTGTTCGATCTTGGTTTCCGCGTGACCATTAGCCCAGATAACCGTCTAATGAGCGGCACTTCGGTAACCCGAGAGTTGGAGCTTTTGGTTGAAAACTTCGAGTTTGATCTGGATGACTTGGAGCAGTTGCAACTGAACGCCGTTGAAGCCAGTTTCCAGTCACTCGATGCTCGAGAAGAGTTAATGGAGATCATCCAAGACGGTTTTGCGAAGGCTCGGGCTAGTTGAGCCTGATTCGGGTGGGGGCTGCGGCGAATAATTTCGCCGAGGCCATAACGGCAGCCGGTGAACTTTTGGTTGAAGCCGGTCATGCAAAACCTGAATACATTCGAGCAATGATTCAGGTGGTTGAAGAGCTTGGACCTTACATTGTGATTGCCGACGGAATAGCTCTGGCTCACGCTGCTCCTGGCGACAACGTTATGAAAAACTCAATCGCCTTGGCCGTTCTTGAAAAGTCGGTTGACTTCGGGTCTGGCAAAATGGTGAAGGCGGTTTTTGCAATGGCGGCCACCGACCATGACTCCCATATCGAATCACTTGGTGACCTGGCTGCGCTGCTAGCAGATGCGCAAATCAGAACTGTTCTCTTAACTGCCGTGGAATCCCAACCAATCGAACTTGTGCTAGCCAGCGTTCTGGGAGAATAGCCCAATGCGAATCGTTGCGGTGTGTGGTCTCGGCTATGGCACCAGTGTGATTCTAAAAAACAATATTGAGAAGGCCCTTAGGTCGCTGCACTTTGAAGGGGCAACCGTTGAAGCCGTTGGTGTTGCCGAAGCACGTTCGCTCGGAACACTTGCCAACATGGTAGTTACCACAGAAGAGTTGGCACCGCTACTTGAAGGGCTGACTGCGAAAATTATTTCGATTCGCCACGTCATCGACATCGATGAAATCACTAAGGCACTGGCAAAAGTCTTGCTCTAAACCAGAAGTTTTAGCACTTCGCTCTTCAGAGCCTCAAGGTTCTCTTCGTTTGTTTCCAGATATGCCTTGAACTTAGGCTCGGTTCCGCTCGGTCTCAAAATAACCCAATCACCATTTGCTAGGTGAAGCTTCAAACCGTCGGTTGGCGGAAGTTGGCCCGCCGGTTTGGAAAGATCTTCAACCTCAATTGAATGCCCTTGCAATTGCGTTGGCGGCGATTCGCTTAGGCGCTCAAGAATCGCGGCAACCATCGCCTGATTCTCCACGCGCACGCTCACCTGGGCGGTTGGTCGGTATCCATACTTTTTCTTCAGTGATTCGAGGTGTTCCTCGAGGCTAGTTCCGGTTTGGCTGAGTCGGTCGGCAATAGATAAAGCCATCAGAGCTGCTGAAATTCCGTCTTTGTCTGGGGTGTGGCTCGGGTCTACCGAGTAGCCAAGCGCCTCTTCGTAACCGAAGCTGAGGTTTGGCACCCGCATGATCCACTTGAAACCGGTCAAGGTCTGTTCGTAGGCAAGTCCATTCTGCTCGGCAACACGCTTTAGAGCACTGGAGGATACGATCGAGTTTGCGAATGTTCCTTTGGTGCTGGCTCTAGACGCCATTTCATGGGCTAGTAGCAAACCAACTTCGTCGCCGGCCAATCTCGCAAATCCGCCCTTGACCGGGATGCCTAGGGCTAGTCGATCGGCATCCGGATCTGTGGCAATAATCAGATCTGCGCCAACCGCTCGAGCCTTGGCGAATGCCAGGTCCATGGCACCTGGTTCTTCCGGGTTCGGAAAAGGCGTGGTTGGGAATTTCCCATCGGGCTGAACCTGCTCGGTCACCGGCACCGGGATTGCCGCCCCAGCGCGCTTGAAAAGTTCATTCAGGGTATCGAGGCCAACGCCGTGCATCGCCGTGTAAACCACCTTGAGGCGGTTGTTGAAATAGTGGCTGGCCACCAACTTCAGAGTTGAGTTGAAGTAGGCCTCGCGAAGAGCTTCACCCCCGCGAACGTAAAGCGATGATTTCGGCAGTTCTTCGAAAGTTAGGGTATCTGCCACTTTAAGTATTTTGGCTTCGATGTCTCGGTCAATCGGCGAAATAATTTGGCTTCCACCAAAATCACCCCCAAGGTAAACCTTGTAACCGTTATCGTTGGCTGGGTTGTGGCTTGCGGTAACCATAATGCCCGCCGAATACTCGCCAAACTTAACCGAGTGGGCGAGCACCGGGGTTGGAACGTAGGTGTCGAATAACGTAACTCGAATTCCGGCTCCAGCCAAGATCTGGGCGCTGTCTTCAGCAAAAATATCCGAGTTGATTCGACCGTCGAATCCAATCACCACGGATGGCGTGGTCTCACGCTCCAGTAGGTACTCGGCCAATCCTCTGGCGGTTTGAGCCACCAAGACACGGTTCATGCGAGCGGAACCAGCGCCGAGCTCACCTCTGAGACCAGCGGTTCCGAACGCAATGCGAGGCTCGAAACTTTTTTGTAATTCAACTTCATCACCCGAGTCGATGATTGCCTGCAGCTGGGCTCTGGTTAGCGGATCGGGGTCTTGCGCCAACCAGGAATTCGCCTGTTCCAGCAGCGACATTAGATTCGGCCGATGATTTCGGCGAGCAGCGCGCTGATTCGAGGCTCAGCCTCGCGACCTGCTTCCAAAACCTCAACGTGGGAAAGCGGGTGATCTTGAATGCCGGCCGCCAAATTTGTCATCAGCGAGAAGCCGAGCACCTCCATGCCACGCTCCCTGGCCGCGATGGTCTCCAACGCGGTTGACATACCAACCAGATCGGCACCCATACCCTTAGCCATCTGCACCTCGGCCGGAGTCTCGTAGTGTGGTCCACGGAATTGCATGTAGACGCCTTCGTCCAAAGTAGGGTCAACACTTCGAGCTAGGTCGCGAAGACGCGGACTGTAGGCGTCGGTTAGATCGATGAAGTTGGCACCTTCGATCGAAGAAGCTGAAGTGAAGTTGATGTGATCGCTGATTAGCACCGGAGTGCCAGGCTTCCAGTTCTCATTGATGCCACCGGCGCCGTTTGTTAAAACCATTACCTTCACACCGGCTGCGGCTGCGGTGCGAACTCCGTGAACGACTCGACGAACTCCGTGGCCCTCGTAAAAGTGAGTGCGCGCCCCAAGCACCAGAGCATGCTTCCCACTAGGAAGAAGAATCGAACGAATCGTGGCCACGTGACCTTCAACCACGGGCGCCGAGAAACCAGGAAGCTCGGTGGCATCGATGGCCGCAACCGTTTCCCCAATCAAATCAGCGGCCTTTGCCCATCCTGAACCAAGGGTCAAAGCGATGTCGTGGGAAGCAACACCGGTTAGTTCCGCCAACTTGTCAGCGGCAATTTTGGCAACCTCAAACGGGTCGGCTTTCGGGTCATCTAAATGATTGGTCATGGGTTCGATTCTATGGCTGAGCGAAAAGACTGAAGACCTGGGTTTAGTCTTCGATGTCCATCAAGTGCGTGCCGGCTGGAACGGTGGTTCCGACCTCCGCTGTGATGTTCGAAATCTTGCCAGCCTTGTGAGCCTTGATCGGCTGTTCCATCTTCATCGCTTCTAGAACGATGATGGTTTGGCCAACCTCAACCGCGTCGCCTTCTGCCACTGCAATTTTGACAACACTCGATTGCATGTCGGCAACCACCGCCTTACCGCTATTGCCGGTTCCGGCAGCAGTATGGCTCTTGCGCTTAGGTGCTGCTCCTGCGCTCGCGGATGGAGCCCTGCCACCGAGATGCGCCGGAAGAGAAACTTCGATACGCTTTCCGTTCACTTCTACCACCACGTTGTTTCTGGCAGTAACTTCGCCCGGAGCATCACCGATGCCGTTCCAGGCTGGGATATCGTTCACAAACTCGGTTTCAATCCAGCGTGTGTAGATGCCGAATTTACCTTTTGAGCCAATGAATGCAGGGTCATTAACAATCTTCTGGTGGAACGGAAGAACTGTTGGCAGACCGTGAACTTCCATCTCGGCCAGAGCGCGACGTGAACGGGCCAGAGCCTCGTCGCGGTTCTTGCCGGTAACAATCAGCTTGGCAATCATCGAGTCGAAGGAACCCGAGATAACATCGCCAGACTCAACACCGGTGTCAACACGAACACCAGGACCACCGGGTGCTTTGAACACGTGAACTGGGCCTGGTGCCGGCATAAAGTTTCTGCCAGCGTCTTCGCCGTTGATGCGGAATTCGAATGAGTGTCCTCGAACCTCCGGGTCGCCGTAGTCGAGCTTGCCACCCTCAGCTATGCGGAACTGCTCGCGAACCAGGTCTAGCCCAGATACCTCTTCGGAAACCGGGTGTTCAACCTGAAGTCGCGTGTTTACCTCGAGGAACGAAATGGTGCCGTCTTGAGCAACCAGGAACTCGCAGGTTCCGGCGCCAACGTAGCCAACCTCTTTCAAGATCGCTTTCGATGAGTCGTAGAGGCGCTTCACCTGGTCGTCGGTTAGGAAAGGAGCCGGAGCTTCTTCAACCAATTTCTGATGACGGCGCTGAAGCGAGCAATCGCGAGTGGAAACCACAACGACGTTGCCATACTGGTCGGCAAGACACTGGGTCTCAACGTGACGAGGCTTCTCAAGGAATTTCTCAACAAAGCACTCGCCGCGACCGAATGCGGCAATTGCTTCGCGAGTAGCCGACTCAAAAAGTTCGGCAATCTCGTCTTCTTTATAAACAACCTTGATGCCGCGACCTCCGCCACCGAATGCGGCTTTGATGGCAACCGGAAGACCGTGTTGCTTCACGAATTCGATGACCTCGCTGGCACCTTCAACCGGGTTGATGGTTCCAGGTGCTAGTGGCGCGCCAACTTTCTCGGCAACGTGACGAGCCGAAACCTTGTCGCCGAGGCGCTCAATTGCTTCAGGGGTTGGGCCGATCCAAATAATTCCAGCCTTGATAACCGCCCTGGCAAACTCAGCGTTTTCGGCTAGGAATCCGTAGCCGGGGTGAATGGCGTTGGCGCCAGACTCTTTGGCAATTTTCAAAATCTTGTCGATGACTAGGTAGGTCTCAGCGGAAGAAGTGCCGTTTAGCGCGTAGGCCTCGTCGGCAACTTTTACATGCAGTGCATCGCGGTCTTGGTCGGCGTAAACCGCGACCGAACCGATTCCCGCATCCCTTGCAGCTCGCGCAATTCTTACAGCAATCTCGCCACGGTTGGCAATTAGGACCTTAGAAATCTTGGCGTTTGTCATGAAAACAAGCCTATTCGTTTGTAGTTGGTTTTACCTGTTCCAGTAACTCGTATATTGAACGCCGAGCACCTGACTTAGCTCACGAAGCGTAGGCAGCGATAAGCCGATCACGGTGTGGGTGTCACCTTCGATTTTGGAAAGGAAAGCACCTCCGAGACCGTCGATGGTGAAAGCCCCAGCAACCTGAAGTGGTTCGCCGGTGGCAACGTAGGAATCGATTTCGTCATCCGAGATGTCGGCGAAGTGCACATTGGTTGAAGATGTTCTCCCGGTAGCTGGAGGCATGGCGACACCGGTTCGATTATCGATCAGCCAGTGGCCGGAGTGGAGAATGCCAACATTGCCGCGAAGTTCTCTCCAGCGAGCCTTGGCAACTTCCGGTTGATGAGGCTTGCCCAGAGTTTTGCCGCCGAATTCCAGAGCTGAATCGCAGCCGATGATGATGGCGTTTTGTGCATCAGGGTGGGAGACCACGGCTTCTGCCTTGGCTTTAGCCAGAAGCAGCACCAGGTCTTTCGAAGAACCGATAAGCCCCATTGATTCGGCTCTGGTAGCAACCGCCTCTTCATCCACACCGGGTGCAATCGTGATTGGTTCGATGCCTCCGGCACGAAGCAGAGAAAGCCGTGCTGGAGAGGTGGATGCAAGAACGAGGCGAGTCACGCCTAGATTCTGGCACACTTGAGAGGTGAATAAGACTGAATCTTGGGTAGGCCGCTCGTTTGAAGTGGCAATTGAAAAGGTGGCGCACGGCGGCATCTTTGTGGCGCGTCATGAAGGCCGTGTGGTGTTCGTGTCTCACGTGCTGCCAGGTGAGCAGGTAAAGGTTCGAGTCTTTGAAGACGCTGGCAAAGGTTTTTGTCGGGCCGAACCAATCGAAATTCTAAAGGCTTCACCAGATCGGGTGACCCACTTCTGGAAAGAAGCTGGAGTAGGCGGTGCCGGAGGTGCCGAATTTGGTCACATCAAACTTCCCCGCCAACGTGAACTCAAAGCCGATGTTCTCGAAGAGGCCCTAGAACGTTTTGCCGGTTTGAAAAAGCGCATCGAGGTTGAGGCTGCCCCCGGTGATGACGAGAACAATGGTCTGGGTTACCGCGCCCGTATTCAGCTGCATGTTGACGAGCAAGGCTTCGTTGGCCCATACCGCGAACGCAGCCACGAGGTTGTTCGCACCAAGACTCTGCCCCTCGCCACTGAAGATATCCAAGAAATGGAGTTCCATCACAAGAACTACCAGAGCGTGGAAAAGATTGAAGTTATGGCTTCCAGCACCGGTCAGGTGCAGTGGCTGATTGATAAAAAACTTCAGGGAGACGAACGTCT
>CAIJWY010000131.1 GCA_903824455.1 uncultured Micrococcales bacterium | reverse complement strand
TTAGGCCTAGGCGCGGTTGCTGGAGTTCGTTCGATTCGCATGCGTCGCAACGACAAGAGCGACTACTTCTACGACAACAAGTAGCCAAATCTCTCGCCTATGCTCGCGAGTAGACTTGATCCTGTGAGCAAAGCAAATCTCGATAAAAAACCTGCGGATGTTGCCGCAATGTTTGATGAGGTTGCCCCTACCTACGACCTCACCAACGATCTTCTTTCCCTAGGCCAATCACGTTTGTGGCGCTCCAGAGTGGCTAAGCGAGTGGCTGCAAGTAGCGGCCAAACCATTCTCGATCTGGCCGCCGGAACCGGATCTTCGTCAATCGCCTTTTCCAAACCAGGCGTAAAAGTGATTGCCACCGACTTTTCCGAAGGCATGCTTGCCGAGGGTCGCAAGCGTCACCCGGAACTAGATTTCCGTTTCGCCGATGCCACCAAGTTGCCGTTCGAGGATGAATCCGTTCACGCGGTAACCATCTCATTCGGTCTTCGCAACGTGGTTGACGTTCCGAAGGCTCTCAGCGAAATGTTCCGCGTGCTAAAACCTGGCGGTCGAGTGGTAATTTGCGAGTTCAGCAAAGTCACTTTGCCAATCTTCAAGCAGATCTACAACTTCTACCTCAGCCGCATTTTGCCTAGAGTTTCCGGGCTGGCCAGCAAAACTCCGGAGGCCTACAGCTACCTTGCCGAATCGATTGCGGCCTGGCCAGACCAAGCCGGCCTTGCGGTTGAACTAATCGACGCCGGCTTCGAAAACGTTTCCTACAAAAACCTGAGCTTCGGCGTTGTCGCCATCCATGTTGGTTTCAAGGGCGGGCAAGCCAAGTGAAAAACCTGCTCCCAAAACAGTTCCGTTCGGTGTCTGACAAAGACCTACTGAAAAAGCTCGAAGCCGGCTTGGCGCTGGTTGAGGCTCGTCTAATCGAAGCCACCACTCACGCCGACCCAGTGGCTAAAGACGCCACTCGCCACCTAGTCGACGCCGGTGGTAAGCGAATTCGTCCGGTTTTGGTGTTACTAGCGGCTCAATTGGGAAACCCCAACCTAAAAGAAGTTATCGACTCGGCGGCGGTTGCCGAAATCACCCACCTGGCAACTTTGTATCACGACGACGTGATGGATGAGGCACCAACCCGTCGCGGTGTGCCAACCGCTCACATGGTTTGGGGAAACAATATCGCTATCCTCACCGGCGACCTACTATTTGCCCGCGCTTCCCAAATTGCCGCCTACCTTGGCGATGAAATTATTCGGCTTCAATCGAGCACCTTCGAACGGCTCTGCCTAGGGCAGATGCACGAAACCGTTGGTCCGCGAGAAGGTGAAAACCCGATCGATCACTACATTCGAGTTCTGGCAGATAAGACCGGTTCGCTGATCTCCGCTTCCGCTCAAATGGGTTTGCTGGCTTCCGGCGGAGATCGCAAATACCAAGAGCCACTAATCGAATTTGGCGAATCGATTGGCGTTGCCTTCCAACTAATCGACGACATCATCGATATCGCCGAAGAAGGGGAGTCGGGTAAGACTCCAGGCACCGATCTTCGCGCCGGGGTTCCAACCCTTCCAGTTCTTCTGTTGCGCCAGCAGGCGCAATCGGATTCCGATGCGGCAGCGCTGCTTGCACGCATCGAAGGTGACCTAACTAACGACGAAACCCTCGAACAAGTTGTGGTGGAACTCAGAAATCACCCAGCCGCAGAAGAAGCCGAGGCCGAAGCCCGTCGTTGGGCAGCTAAGGCAATTGCCGCTATTGATCCACTACCGGAAGGTTCGGTGAAGCAAGCTCTGGTCACTTTTGCCAATGCCGTGGTGGACCGCACCAACTAGTGGCTGCCGCAGAGAAAATCTCACTGGCCAGGGCCAATCGCATTAAGAATGTGATGGTGGGAACATTTTTCACTCAAGCTTTAGTTTCGATGGCGATCATCATTCGCATCCCAGAAATCATCGACAATATTGGGCTTTCCAAAAACCTAGCCATCTGGGGAACAATCACCGGTCTCTCGGGCCTGGGTAGCATTGTCGCCCTGGTCTTTGCACACCGATTTGTTTTGCGTTTCGGAACTACAAGAGTCACCCAGATTGGTACTCTATCGGCCACGGCAATTCAGGGGCTGCTACCGCTGATTGGCAACTATTGGATTTACTTTCTGGCCACTCTGGTGCAGTTCTTTTTCTTCAGCCTCTACAACAACGCTGCCAACGCCCAAGCGCTGCTGATTCAGAAACGCCTAAATCGCGTGGTGCTCGGCTCTATTCACGGTGCCTGGTCGCTCGGCGTTGCGGTAGCCACTCTGATTTCCGGAATTTTGGCTAGTTTTCTGCCACTGGTTTGGCACATGGGAATCATCGCAGCAGTCGGTTTTGTGGCTCACTTGATTCTCAATACCCAGATGATGACCCGCGATGAAGAAGCCCGAAGTCAAACCAAGGTTCGAGCCGAGAAGAAGGTTTCCTGGCTCAAGACTCCGAGAATTGTTTGGCTGTTGGCGTTTGGTCTACTTCTCGGTATTTGGCCCGAATTGGTTATGGGTGATTGGATGACCCTTTACTCGAAGAACGTGATGCAGCTTTCGGCCAGCCTCATCGCTATCCCTTACACGGCATTCGCCATTGCCATGATCGTGGGACGATTTTCTACCGCTTGGGTCTCCAAACGTATGCCTGTCAACCGAGCGGGAATGTTTGGCGGCTATATCGGTGGAGTGGCAATGCTCGCCGGGCTTCTTTTCGGCTACTACCTGTTGCCGATAAATCAATTGCTGGCCGTTGCTGTGCAAGCAGGCTTCTTCTTTGTGGCCGGGCTTGGCGAATCAATTATGGTTCCGGCTTTCTATTCAGCCGCCTCGCACATCCGCACAATTCCAGCAACGCAGGTTCTGGCTCGAATGGGCCTGGTCAATTCACTACTGTTTATCATTGCCAAAGGTGTCATGGGCTCGCTCGCCGACACGGTTGGTTTGGCGCTAGCGATGATTTTCCCAATTTTGGCGTTCTTTGGTTCCGGCTACATGCAGAACGTGGTTGGCAGGAGAGCGAACAAGCTAGAGGCTCAAAATCTGGAGAACTATCCACCCACCGGTTCAATGCCAGTGGTAAAGATTTAGCGGTAGTTCGTGAACTGG
>CAIJWY010000130.1 GCA_903824455.1 uncultured Micrococcales bacterium | reverse complement strand
TGAATCCGGACAGGTAGTGGTAGATGGAAAGCCGGTGGGGAAGAGCGATCGGCTCATCGAAGGCTCCTTGGTCGAACTGACTCTGGTTACCAAGAAAAACCACCTGATAATTCAAGCCGACTCCGTGGAGGGTTTCGGCGTGGTTTTTCAGGACGAGCACATCATCGTTATTGATAAACCAGCTGGCGTGGCCGCTCATCCTTCGGTTGGCTGGGACGGACCCACGGTACCGGGAGCTCTACTTGGCCTTGGTATTCAACTCACAACATCCGGAGCGCAGGAGCGTCAGGGAATCGTTCAACGGTTAGACGTAGGTACCAGTGGGCTCATGGTGTTGGCCAAATCTGAGTTGGCTTACTCGAAGCTGAAACAAGCGTTTCGTGACCGCACGGTTCACAAGGTTTATCACGCGCTGGTGCAAGGTCACCCGGATCCCTCTGCCGGCACTTTTGACGCCCCGATTGGCAGACACCCAAAGGCCGAATTCAAATTCCAGGTTCACGAAGACGGAAAACCTTCGGTTACCCATTACTCCACGGTTGAAGCATTCCGATCCGCTTCACTACTTGAAATCATTTTGGAAACTGGAAGAACTCATCAAATCAGGGTTCACTTCTCAGCTTTTCGTCACCCGCTGGTTGGTGACACCATGTACGGAGCTGACCCAACCATTGGTAAGCGCTTGGAGCTCGAACACCAGTGGCTGCATGCCATCCGATTGAGCTTTGACCATCCCATAACCGGGGAAAAAGTTGAGTTTGAGAGCCCATATCCGGCCGAATTGGCCAACGTTCTAAAGCTCCTGCGTGGCTAGTTTGCCAGACCCGCTATTACAGTTACTCTTATTGCCCGTAGTCGAAAGTTTTTGAGGTGAATCTTGTCTGATCAGTCATTCGTTCACCTTCACGTGCACACCGAATACTCGATTCTCGATGGCGCCGCAAAAATCAATGATCTGATGACTGCCGCCAAGGAACTGGGCATGCCGGCGGTTGCAGTGACCGATCACGGAAATTTACATGCGGCCTATGAGTTTATGAGCGCCGCCAAAAAAGCCGGCATTAAGCCCATCATTGGCATGGAAGCGTATGTTGCTCCTCGGATTTCGCGCACCAACCGAACTCGAACCTATTTTGGAGACACGGGAAAAGACGATGTGTCTTCGAATGGTGCTTACACTCACATGACCCTGCTGGCAAAGACCACCGAGGGAATGTACAACCTTTTTCGCATGTCAACTGCCGCCTACACCGACGGAATTTTCTATAAGCCTCGAATCGACCGCGAACTTCTAAAAAAATATGGCAAAGGTTTAATCGGAACCACCGGTTGCGCCGCGGGTGAAATTTCGGTCATGTTGCGTTTCGGTCGCTGGGACGACGCCGTAGCCACAGTTCGGGAAATGCAAGAGATTTTCGGCAAGGATAATTACTACTGCGAGATTATGCGTCACGGCATTGAAATCGAGGAACGCACCGAAAAGGAACTAATTCGTCTGGCCAGGGAAACCGGAATGCCGCTCTTGGCAACGAACGATTTGCACTATGTTCACGACCACCAGGCCGAATCCCAAGAGGCTCTGCTCTGCGTGCAAACCAACGACACCCTAGATAACCCAGATCGATTCCGATTCGGGGGCACCGGCTTCTATCTAAAGTCTCCAGCTCAAATGCGAGAACTTTTCAAAGACATTCCAGAGGCTTGCGACAACACATTGAAAATTGCCGAAGAATGCAACGTTGAATTTGTGGAAAAGCACCTGATTCCAAAATTTGCGGTACCAGAAGGCTATAGCGAAGACAGCTGGTTCGAGCATTCGGTGAACGAGGGTATGAAGAAACGTTACCCGGATGGCATTCCAGCGACGCAAGCCAAACAGTGCACCTATGAAATTGAAGTCATCAAGAAAATGGGTTTCTCCGGCTATTTCCTAGTGGTGGCGGATTTCATCAACTGGGCCAAAGACAGTGGCATCAAGGTGGGGCCAGGCCGCGGTTCGGCCGCTGGAGCGATTGTTGCCTACGCTCTTGGCATTACCGCTCTTGACCCAATCAAGTACGG
>CAIJWY010000129.1 GCA_903824455.1 uncultured Micrococcales bacterium | reverse complement strand
CCACGTAACCCATCTCGACCCACTGGTCGTTGCCTATGCCACCTTCTACGGACTCAAGCGAGGACCGCACTTTTTGGCTAAGGGAAATCTCTTTAAAGTGCCAGTGCTCGGCCCTCTGCTACTGGCCGCCGGGCAGGTTCCGGTTTATCGTAACGGGCGCCGAAACGTTGAGCCCATGGCAGCCGCCTACCGATTCCTAGACGCTGGTCACGTAATCACGATCTTCCCCGAAGGCACCCTGACTCGCGAACCTAACGGTTGGCCGATGCGTGGCAAAACCGGTTCGGTTCGAATGGCCATCGAAGCCAACGTTCCGATTTATTCGGTTGGGCAGTGGGGTAGTGAGGTGGTGCTTCCCACCTACACCAAAAAACTTCGGCCAAAGCCTTGGCATAAAGTTCGCGTTCTAATCGGAGAAGAGATAAACCTTGAGAAGTTCCGTGGACGCAAGATTTCCACCGAAGAATTGAAAGATGCCACCAGAATTGTAATGACCGCAATCACCAAGCAGGTTGAGATTCTTCGAGATTCAAAGGCACCTAAGAAGCTTTACGACCCAGCCGATCATGGCCAGAGCCAATTCGGTAATTTCAACAAGAACGGTAAGAAGTAATGGCAAAAGTTGCAGTTATGGGAGCCGGTTCCTGGGGAACCACTTTCGGTAAGATTTTGGCCGACTCTGGAAACGATGTGACCATCTGGGCTCGTCGTAGCGATGTTGCCGACGAGATTAACTCTCAACACCGAAACGGTGACTACCTGCCCGGTATTCGACTACCGAAAACCTTGAAGTCCACCATCGACCCTTCCGAGGCCATGAAGGGAACCGAGCAGGTTTACCTCGCGGTTCCTTCGCAAAGTCTTCGCGCCAACCTGGAAGCCTGGGGTGCCAGCATTCCCAACGACGCCATTCTGGTGAGTCTCATGAAAGGCGTGGAAATGGAAACCGGCCTTCGCATGAGTGAAGTAATCACCGACGCCCTAGGAATCGGCGAAGATCGCATCGTGGTGGTTTCCGGGCCAAACCTTAGCCTCGAAATCGCACAAGAGCAACCAACCGCTTCGGTTGCTGCCAGCACCAACTTGGATGCAGCAAACCTCGTGGCCGCCGCATCAAGCAACTCGTATTTCACCACTTTCACCAACAACGATGTAATTGGCACCGAGTTCGGCGGAATCCTGAAGAACCTGATCGCCGTTGCCATCGGTATCGTCAACGGTGTTGGTTACGGGGAAAACACCAAGGCGTCGATCATGACCCGCGGTCTAGCCGAGATTTCCCGTTTCGCCAGAGCCTATGGTGCTAAGAAAAAGACCATGGTTGGACTAGCCGGTTTGGGCGACCTCATCGCCACCTCGGAATCTCCACTGAGCCGAAACCACAAGGCCGGCGAAATGCTCGGCAAGGGTTACACCCTTAGTGAAGTCACCAAGCGCCTTAGCCAAACCGCGGAAGGTCTAGCCTCGGTAGTGCCAATCTTGAAACTGGCTGCCGTCAAAGACGTGAAGATGCCAATCGTTGAGCAGGTACTAGCTGTTATGGAAGGGCGCATGGAACCCAAAGACATCGCACCAAGCCTGACCCACGAAACTGATGAGCCAACCAGTGAGTAAAAAACTTCGGGTCGCACTCGTGTTCGGCGGACGTTCCAGCGAACATTCAATCTCGTGCGTAACCGCCGGCGGAGTCTTAGGCGCCATCGACCGCGACAAATACGAAGTCGTGCCGATTGGCATTACCCGAGGTGGAGTATTCGTTCCGGCCGAAGACGACCCGAGCAAGTGGGCACTCAACCCCAACGAACTTCCAGAAGTTATCTTCGACGGCCAAACCATTCAGTGGCCAGCCGCCGGCACCAAGGAACTGCGCTACACCGACCCTTCCGGCGTGAGCCACAGCCTTGGAAACATCGACGTGGTCTTTCCGGTTCTTCACGGACCATTCGGCGAGGACGGAACCATTCAAGGCTTCTTCGAACTAATTGGAATGCCCTATGTTGGCAATGGAGTGCTAGCTTCGGCAGCCGCCATGGACAAAGAATTCACCAAGGCGGTATTCCAAGCAGCCGGTGTTCCGGTAACCCCTCATGTGGTTGTGCGCAAGCACGAGTGGGAACAAAACTCAGAAGCCAAATTACAAGAAGTCACCGAACTTGGCGGTCTTCCGCTATTCGTGAAACCAGCAAGAGCCGGATCATCGGTTGGCGTCTCCAAGGTCAAAGACATGGGTGACTTTGTAAGGGCCGTAAAAGAAGCCTTCGAACACGACAACAAACTTGTGGTTGAAAAGGGCATCGACGGTCGCGAGGTTGAATGCGCAGTTCTCCAGGGACGAAATGGAGCCGCCCCACGAGTTAGCCTGGCCGGCGAGATCGTGGTCAACGGTCGCGAGTTCTACGATTTTGAAGCGAAATACATCGACACCGGATCCGTTGACCTCAAGATCCCAACCGAACTTCCGCTGGAAGAACTTCTAGAGATGCAGGAACTTTCGGCGAAGGCGTTCAACGCTCTCGGCTGCGAGGGTCTAGCGCGAGTTGACTTCTTCCTCACCAAAGACGGATTCCTCGTCAACGAGGTAAACACCATGCCTGGCTTCACGCCGGTTTCGATGTTCCCACTGGTTTGGAAGGCGTCGGGCATCGGCTATCAAGAGCTGATCACCGAGCTAATCGAATTAGCGCTCGAGCGCTAACCGCAGTTGTCAGTTGCTGGCTGAAGCTTGATAGTCGAAGCCAACTGATCTAAAACGTTCACGCCAACCGCTTTATTCGAATCAATAATCACTTCGGATGCTGGATTGCGACCAAAAGTAATGAAACGGTAAGAAGGTGCAGCCGAGTCGTCGACCAGCCAGTTGACCCCCTCAGATGTCACGCATTTGAACGTCGATAGCTTTACCTCGGGCAGCCCGCAGCGGTAGAGAACTGCAGCCGGCTCACCCCAAGCCGCGGTTGATTGAGCATCGGTCGTGCGTATCCCTAAACCATCCAGGGTATCCGGCAATCTAACCTGCAACTTAGCGCAGGTACCAGAATTGGCTTCCTCGGCAGGCTGAAGATGCACGGTGGCCGAACAACCGGTTAGCAGTAGAGGGAGAACCACAAGGCTCAGTTTCAAAAACTTCATCAAATACAGGCTACCTTTGGTTTGTGACCAAACCTGAAACCCTGGCCAGCCTCGGCGAAAACGAAGCCCTAAAGCGAACTGTCGCCCGCCTCAAAAAGAGCGAAAATACGGTTGTTGGTTCAGGCGACGACGCCGCTGTGGTGAGAACCTCCAACGACCAATTCGTGGTCACCACAGACACCATGATCGAGGGCAACGACTTCAAAACCGATTGGTCGAGCGCTTTCGATCTCGGCTGGAAAGCGGTTGCCACCAACATCTCAGATGTAGCAGCAATGGGGGCAAAACCCACAGCGCTGGTAGTTGCGTTAGCCGTGCCCAAAGAAACCGAAATCACCTGGCTCGAACAATTCGCCGACGGCCTGCAAGCAGCCGTAACCCACTTTTGCCCGAACGCCGAAATTGTTG
>CAIJWY010000128.1 GCA_903824455.1 uncultured Micrococcales bacterium | reverse complement strand
CATGATAATGTATTGGATTAGTCTTTATATCCCAAAAAATAATCTGATTTCTCAAGCTGCACGTTTTGTTGTTTTTGCTAGTAATTTATTATTTACAATTACTGCCTCTCTTATTGCCTACTACTAGGCTAGTGGTTATGCCTATTATTCGCCTAGCCATGGCTCAAAGTAACCCTGTTGTGGGTGACCTTTCGGGCAATGTTGCCGGCATTTTGAATTTGACGAGAAAAGCCGCCGCCGCCGGTGCCAATTTGGTGCAGTTTGGCGAAATGTCGATTACCGGTTATCCGGTCGAAGATCTGGTTACCCGCGAGTCTTTCGTGGCCGATGCCGAAAAAGCCGTAACGGCACTGGCGAAAACCCTGCAGCATGAAGGTCTCGGGGAAGTTGCCGTTGTGGTTGGAGCTCCTCGCAAAGCAGCCGCGCCAAATGGCTGGGCAATTGCTAACAACGCAGCCTATGTGCTGCACCTTGGTGAAGTGATTGCCACCTACAGCAAACACCACCTGCCGAACTACTCGGTTTTCGATGAGTACCGTAACTTCGTGCCAGGCAACGATGACGGATACTTCGAACTTTTCGGAATCAGACTATCGATTGCCATCTGCGAAGATATTTGGCAAGCTGGTGGCCCTGTGGCTCGAATCAAGGCGAACCACACACAACTCACGCTGGTGTTGAATGGCTCTCCTTTCGAAATTGACAAAGATGACCGCAGGCTCGGTTTGGTGCGGAAACTAGCCGACACTCAAAAGACTTCGGTTGCCTATGTTAACCTCGTCGGCGGCCAGGACGATCTAGTTTTTGATGGCGATAGCCTTTTTGTAAATTCCGACGGCTCGCTTGTGGCCCGCGGGCAACAATTCGCTGAAGACATAGTGCTAATTGATTTCGATGGAACTAACGGCACCTTGGTTAGCGAGCACGTGAACACTAAGGCCGATGACAACTGGCAAGTTTGGAATGCTCTGGTTCTGGGGCTTCGCGACTATGTGAAAAAGAATGGCTTCAGTTCGGTAGTGCTAGGTCTGAGCGGCGGAATCGATTCAGCGGTGGTGGCAACAATAGCTGCCGACGCCATCGGTGGAGAAAATGTCTTCGGTGTTTCCATGCCGTCGAAGTATTCTTCGAATCATTCAAAGGGTGATGCCGCTATCCTGGCCGGCAACATCGGTTGCCACTTCGAAACCGTGACCATCGAACCAATGGTTCAAACCTTCGAGTCAAATTTGGAACTTACCGGTTTGGCGAGTGAAAACCTTCAAGCGCGAATGCGCGGAGTGATTCTGATGGCAATGAGTAACTCGGCCGGTCACCTAACCCTCACCACGGGCAACAAGAGCGAGCTTGCGGTTGGCTACAGCACAATTTACGGTGATTCCGTGGGCGGTTTTGCACCAATCAAGGACGTTCAAAAGACGATGGTTTGGCAGCTGGCACGCTGGCGAAATAGCTGGGCCTTGGAAAACGGTGAGACTCCTCCAATTCCAGAAAACTCGATTAGCAAACCTCCTTCGGCAGAACTTCGACCAGGACAAACCGATCAGGATTCGCTTCCAGAGTACGCCGAGCTCGACGCCATATTGGATGCCTACGTTGAAAAGCGTCAAGGCGTTGCCGAGATAATTGCTTCCGGATTTGACGCAACTACGGTTGAAAAGGTTGTCGGCCTGGTTGATCGGGCAGAGTGGAAGAGACGTCAGGGTGCCATCGGACCTAAAATTACCGACATGGCCTTTGGTCGAGACCGCAGACTTCCAATAACTAACAAATACAAAGGATAAGTAAATGGCAGCAGATCGATTGATTTCATCCGGCGGACCTTGGGAAGCCAAAATCGGTTATTCCCGCGCGGTGGTTGCCGGTGACTACGTTCATGTCTCCGGTAGCACGGCCACTGTCGATGGTGAGCTTCAGCACAAGGGTGACGCCTACAGTCAAACCTTGGTAGTACTTGAAACAGTAATCGCCGGGGCCTTAGCCCAAGTTGGT
>CAIJWY010000127.1 GCA_903824455.1 uncultured Micrococcales bacterium | reverse complement strand
CTGCAGGCATGTCTCAAGCATAACCGCGGGCTAGAAAGTTATCGGGTTGATGAAGTCAGTAATAATCATCAGGAGCCCAGCCAACAGCAAGACCATGAACATGATTTGCGAAATCGGAGCCATAAGAGCTGTGTCTACCGGACCAGGGTCTTTCTTTCCCAGAAGCCGGTAGGTTCCGCGCTTGAGATACTCGTAGATTCCGCCCGCAACATGCCCGCCATCAAGTGGAGGGATTGGAATCATGTTGAAAGCGAAGAGCGCCAGATTCAAAGATCCGAGCAGCATCAGAGTTGAGAATAACTTGTCCATAATGTCACCGCCGGAGCTGGCAACCTGCCCCGCTACCTGACCAATTCCAACCACAGATATTGCCGAATCGGTGGCTCGTGGTTGGCCGGTAACAGTGGCGTAAACAGCCGAATAAACCTGCTGCGGAAATTGTCCAATGAAACCAAACGTTTGCGCAGCCGATTCGAAACCGAAACCGATCGACTCCCCCATCGATAACTGTTTGCGAGCAAATTCCATTTGCAAACCTACGTATGGGCGAACCTCGGTGCCAATTAAACCTTCCGCGGGGAAGATGTTCAAGGTCACCGATTCCATGCCCCGCTTCACCACAACGCTGTGACTAACAAATGGCTTGGTAGTGATGGCAGAAATCAGTTGTTCAGCTAGTTCAACCGATTTACCGTCGACGCTCAAAACCACATCGCCAGAGCGAAGACCCGCCAGGGCCGCCGGTGTTTTTACCGAATCGGCCGTGCAAACAGCTTTTGAATCGGCCATCTGCTCTTGGCAGTTGATAACCGCTTCAACCCGAGTTCCCTGAGACCAAACGCCGATACCAGACAGTGCAGTGGTGATCAGAATTAGACCGAGCAGCAGGTTGACTGTAGGTCCTCCGAGCATGATGATGATTCTTTGCCAGGCCGGCTTGGAATAGAGGGTGCGATTTTCATCGCCAGGAACCATGTGCTCGGAATGAGCTTCGCGAGAGGCTGCGATGACCTTGCCGAACCTGCGGTTGGAATCTGGTTTACCCGCTTTAGCCGGTGGGAACATGCCAATCATGGTGATGAAGCCGCCGAGTGGAATTAGCCGAAACGAATACTCGGTTTCGCCAATTTTCTTGGCGAACAGTTTCGGACCAAAGCCGATTGCCCACTGTGGCACTCTCACGCCAAAGATCTTGGCTGGAATTAGGTGCCCAAACTCGTGCAAACCAATCGAGACGGCCAAACCAAAAACCATGACCAGCACGCCGACGATGTAGAGAAGAATTTCGTTCACCTAAAACAACCTAGCGATAGATTCTGACAGTTTGCTTAGCAAGCTGTTGACATCTGACCTTGAGCGCGATCTCTGGCCCAAACCTCGGCGGCGAGCACCGACTCGAGAGTCAATTCGGCAGGTGCGTCGTGTGCCTCAACTACCCGCTCAATTACCTCGACGATTTGCGTGAACCGAATCTGACCGGCATGGAAAGCCTCAACCGCTTCCTCGTTGGCCGCGTTGTAAACGGCTGGGAAGGTGAGCCCGAGTTTGGCAACCTTGCGAGCCAGAGCCACCGCCTTGAAAACGTCTTCGTTCAACGGCTCAAAAGTCCAGGTGGCAGCCTGAGTCCAGTCGCAGGCAGGCGCCACGTTTGGCACCCGATCTGGCCAAGACATTCCCAGAGCAATCGGGAGCTTCATGTTTGGCGGCGAAGCCTGAGCGATTACCGAACCATCAACAAACTCAACCATCGAGTGGACCACCGATTGAGCGTGAACGGTTACCTCGATGTCGTCGATTGGCACGTCGAACAGCAGGTGCGCTTCAATAAGTTCAAGACCCTTGTTCACCATGGTTGCCGAGTTGGTGGTAACCACCTTCCCCATCACCCAGGTTGGGTGAGCCAACGCTTGCTGCGGAGTAACGTCATGCAATTGATCCAGCGACCAACCGCGGAACGGGCCACCGGAAGCGGTAAGTATCAGTTTCCGAACCTCAGACTTAGCCCCCGACAACAGTGCCTGAGCCAGAGCCGAGTGCTCACTGTCAACTGGAACGATTTGCCCAGGCTGAGCTAGAGAAGTAACTAGCGAGCCGCCAACAATCAGCGATTCTTTATTAGCCAGAGCCAAAATCTTGCCAGAACGAAGCGTTGCCAGGGTTGGCGCCAAACCGATCGAACCGGTGATTCCATTGACGACTACTTCAGCATCTAAACGAGAAACTAGCTCGGT
>CAIJWY010000126.1 GCA_903824455.1 uncultured Micrococcales bacterium | reverse complement strand
TCCCAAATTCCACCCGATTGGTTTTTAGATTGAACCAAAACTCTTCCGGGTTGCCCGCTGAGTCCAACGGCTTATCGGTCAAGGCCACTCCTAAAATTGATATATGCCCAAGGATCAAAACGGTTTATTGACGATGGGTTCAGTCTCCCCTAGATTATCCGTTCCGAAGCACATCGTTGTACCCGAATACGTGGGCAAAGCGGCCCCGACAACATTTACCGGGTCAGACATCAAAAGCCCCGAGCAAATTGAGAAGATTCGTGCCGCTGGAAAAATTGCCGCCGGTGCAATCGAAATGTTGAGAGACGAAATTCGACCGGGCGTCTCCACCGATAGTCTCGATAAACTAGCCCACGATTTCGTGATCGACCACGGTGCTTATCCATCCACTCTCGGTTATCGCGGCTATCCGAAGTCAATTTGTTCTTCCGTAAATGAAGTGATTTGTCACGGGATTCCCGACGACACGGTTTTAGAAAATGGCGATATTGTGAACATCGACATAACCGCCTATCTTGATGGTTTTCACGGAGATTTAAACCACACCGTTGAAGTTGGCGAAGTTTCCGAAGAGGTCCACAACCTCGTGGAACGAACCAGAGAGTCGCTGAATAGAGGGTTACTGGCGGTTTCACCCGGTCGTGCTGTGAACTCGATTGGCTTGGCCATTGAAAGCTACGCCAAACGGTTCGATTACGGAGTGGTTCGCGATTTCACCGGCCACGGTGTTGGCGAGGCGTTTCACTCGGGGCTCATCATTCCTCACTACGACAGCGCCCCAAACTATGCCACGGTCATGGAGGTGGGCATGGTTTTCACTATCGAGCCAATGCTCACTCTAGGCACCTACCAATGGGACATGTGGTCCGATGGTTGGACTGTGATCACCAAAGACAAAAGCATTTCGGCACAGTTTGAACACACTTTAGCGGTAACCGAAACCGGTTACGACATACTCACGCTCCCCTAGTAAACAAGAGAGAACCATGGCAAACATTTCAATCGGCATCGACATCGGTGGCACCGGAATCAAGGGCGCGCTCGTTGATGTTAAGACCGGAACGATAGTTGGCGAGCGACTACGTGTGGAAACACCTCCTGGTGGTCGCCCCGATGACATTGCTCAAGTCGTTAAGAGCCTGATCAAGATCCTTGACCCCAAGCAAAAGGCGCATTCGGTAGGTATCTGTTTCCCCGCCGTTGTGCAGCACGGGGTAACGATGTCGGCAGCAAATGTGTCTGAAGAGTGGATCAACCTAAACGCTGATGCCCTATTCACGAAAGTCGTGGGCCGAAACGTGCACGTGATTAATGACGCCGACGCTGCAGGTGTTGCGGAGATGAAATTTGGTGTCGGTCGGAAAGAAGCTGGTCTTACTATCATGACCACTTTGGGAACTGGAATCGGAACCGCCCTCTTCATCGATGGTGAGTTGGTTCCAAACACCGAACTGGGGCACCTTGAAATCGACGGTGTTGATTATGAAACCAAGGCTGCGTTTGCGGCAAAAGAACGCGAAGAGCTCTCTTGGGAAGAGTGGGCCGAGCGACTGCAGTGTTATTACTCAACCCTCGAAGCCCTATTCACGCCAGACCTGTTTATCGTTGGTGGCGGTGTATCAAAGGACCACGAGTTCTTCCTGCCGTTACTTTCCCTCAGGGCGAAAATCGTTCCAGCAATGTTGAAAAACAACGCGGGCATCATTGGCGCTGCCAGAGTGGCTAGCAAAAACATTAAGTAGTGGATGGGTTGACCGATACGCCGGGTTCTGTCGTGGGCGATCATCTATCTACGATTGCCGTTACCGACAACCTCTAGCGGTCTACCCGAAAGCTTGAGCGAGTAGCTCTCAAACACTTTCTGTCTGACCTTGCTCCAAGTGAGGTTTACCAAGCCAAACCGGTCACCCGATTCGCTGGTGGTCTCTTACACCACCGTTTCACCCTTACCGTTTGCACGGCGGTTTATTTTCTGTGGCACTATCTTGCGAGTTTCCTCGAGTGGGTGTTACCCACCACTTCACTCTGCGGAGCCCGGACGTTCCTCGTTATTGCTAACGCGATCGCCTAGTCAACCCATCCAAGTACAACACTATACAAAGTGGTGCTAAAGGTGTGCGGTGAAATTTGCTGTGACCAGCTCGGAATGGGTATTTCCCCACTGCCGAATGATGGTTACCGAACCCGGCGCCACCTGTGGCACCCAGTAAGCGGACGCTCCAGCATCGAGTGCTAGCGACAAAAATCCGCGAATCGGCATTACATGAGCCACAACGACTACCGTTTGACCGCTGTACTTTTTTAAAATGGCATCTCTAGCGGTGCGGATTTTCTTGTCAAAGGTTTCCAAGGATTCACCGTTAGGTGGCGCCACCTCCCAAGACCCACGCCAGGTCTCAAAGATCTCTGGCCAACCCTGCGCAACCTGCTGATTCGTCTGCCCGTCCCAATCACCGAAAGAAATCTCCTTCAAGTTTTCCTCGTTAGCCACGCTTAGGCCCAACTTCGAAGCGATGACGTTGGCGGTTTCCATGGCTCGTTTCATGGGGGAAGACACCACCGCGGTTGGTTTGGAAATCTGGGCAAGAGCCGATTTACTTCCTAAGCCTGCCAATAAATCGGCTACGGCGTTGGCATCTTCTAATCCGAGAGCAGATAACCCTGGATCATCTCCGTCGCCGCCAGAAATCTTGTTGGCTTCGGTGAGTGAGGTTCTACCGTGTCGAACCAAAATAAGTGTGGTGAGCGGTTCGGTAACATCGCCAGGAGCCCTGACCGAACTAGGTGAAGTTGGGCTGAATTCTTTCGAAAAGCTTGGCTCAGTTTCTAGTGCCTCGAAATGTCTAACCGAATCACGTTCGGTATCCATGGCCTCATTGGCCAGTGCGTCTGCCCTTGAATTCTGCTCTCGAGGAATCCATGCCCAGGACACATTTTTACCGGCCACGAGTTTCTGAACGGCAATCCCCAAAACTTGCATGTCCGGATGCTTGATTTTCCAGTTTCCAGACATTTGCTCAACCAC
>CAIJWY010000125.1 GCA_903824455.1 uncultured Micrococcales bacterium | reverse complement strand
GCGGGTTACCGTTATAGGTTCCGTAGTGAGCCATGCGGCCGTCAACCACTGTATCCATGTACATTTGCTTGCCGCCGAAGGCTGCCACTGGCAAACCTCCACCGATGCTCTTGGCCATGGTGATCAGGTCGGGCTTTACACCCAAACGAACCGCACCACCGCGAGCGCCGGCGGTTAGACCGGTTTTCACCTCGTCAAAGATGAGCGCAATGTTGTACTTGTCGCAGAGGCCGCGAACGCCCTGCAGGTAACCCTCGTCTGGCAGAATAATCGACAGGTTTTCAAGAACCGGCTCGAGCACGAAGCACGAGATCTTTTTGTGGTTCTTCTTGAAGATTTTCTCCAGGTAGGGAAGGTTGTTGTAAGGAACCACATACACATCGCCGGCCGTTACTTCTGGCGGAATGTGCGGGATTGGCTTTTCGCCGCTACCAACAGCCGATAGCGGTGGCTTCACAGATACCTGCAGCGGATCGTAGCCACCGTGGTAGCCACCCTCAATCTTCACGATGCCACGCTTGCCGTTGAACGCACGAGCGGTTCTAACGGCATACATCAACGACTCGGTGCCCGAGTTGGTGAAGCGCAGCATGTCGAGACCAAAGCGCTTTTTGAAGGCTTCGGCAGCAACCGTGGCCGTTGGTGAGGGGGTCACAAACAGGGTTCCAACGTTGTCGAGAGCGTCTTTCACGCGCTTGACTACGTGAGGGTTCAGGTGACCCACCAACATCGCGCCGAAACCCATGGATAGGTCGAGAAGTTCTCGGCCATCTACGTCGGTAACATAGGCGCCCTTGGCGGACACTACTGAAATTGGGTGGGGGTCCCAGTGTTGGAAGCTAGAAGTAACGCCCATAGGCAATACTTTCGAGGCTTCTTTATTGTGGACACCGGATTTGGGAGTTTCCTTAGAGAAGGTTTCCCATTCCTGAGCTAAGAGTTTTGCAACTCGCTCTGGGTTTAGTGGTCGGCTAGTCTCTGGGACATTTCGCCAACCTGCTGGATCGTGTTTAGTTTCGTTCTTCGCTGGACAAATTTGAATCACTCCATTCAAGAATCATTCTCACACGCCTTTTACAAATTACCTACTTTGGTACGTTGCGCGACCACGATTCCAGCGACCACTAAAACTCCGCCGATGCCCTGGAGCCAGCCAATTGACTGGCCTAACCAGAGCCAACCGAAGATAAAGGCGAAAATCGGCTCGGCGGTTTGCGTGATGCTAACTTTGGCCGCGGTGGTGAGTTTTAGTGCCATAAAGCCCATTGCCATCGGAGCGAAAGTTCCCATGACGGTGAGCCATGCGAGCGGCACCCACAGTGGCACATTGACCGCCGCTAGGTTTCCGGTGAGGCTGAGTACCGAACTCACATCGAAAGCGCTGGCTCTTCCGCCATTGGCGATAAACCAAAACAACGTGGCAATGAGCATGGTGTAAAACATGGTCGACATCGGGTCGCGGGTAAGTCCCGAGTGCTGACCCATCAGAAAGTAGAACGCGAGTAACACTGCTGCCAGCAGTGCGAAACCAACGCCAACCGGATTGAGTCCGCCAGCCCAGATTTGGCTGACTACAAAGAGGCCGGAAAGCACCATGACCACCCCCAGCCAAAACGAGCGACTGATCTTCTCTTTGAAAACTATTCGGGCAGCAATTGGAACGATGATGATTGCCGTGTACTCAAACAGCAGCGCAATACCCACCGGAAGAATCGCCACCGCATTCGAGTAAGCCCACTGCATGAGTGCCAACCCAATTACACCGAATGCCAGCAGCATCGGCACCTCTTTTAGGGTGACCCTAAAAGCTTTGGGATTGGTGACCAACAGAACCAAACCGGCTAGAAGTGCCGAAACCCCCGAGCGAAGAATCACCAGCTGATCGGCTGGAACTCCGGCATTGACCACCACATTGGTGGTCGACGCATTTAGCCCAAACAGGATGGCGCTAATAAACGCTAGGACGATTCCTAGGCGGTTTGATGTTGGTGAGTTTTAGATAGGTCGTCCTATTTGGCTAGCTCGAGGCGGCCAGAAACTTTTTCTCCGGCGGTAACCTTTTGCGATATCTTGGCGAAGAGCTCTTCATAG
>CAIJWY010000124.1 GCA_903824455.1 uncultured Micrococcales bacterium | reverse complement strand
GTATCTTTTGGAGCGAGTGACTGATCAGCAGTATGCCCTCCTTGGCGATGGCAGCCTTCGCCATCTGACCGGAGGCATTGAACAGTATCTGAAGCTGCGTGCGGCCAGCCTCGGTTCTAAAACTGAAGTCAAAGTTGCGGCCCCAACTGCTCAGGGGTTGAGTGGTGCAAAATTGCGCGATGCCGAAAAGAGCTTGGCACGTATCGAGCGAGCACTAGAAAAGGTAGCTGCCGAGGAAGCGCAAATTCACGGCAAAATGGCCGAGCACGACCAGGAAGATTTCGATGGTTTAGCGAAGTTACTCAGCCGGCAGAACGAATTGAACAAAAAACGCGAAGATTTAGAGCTCGAGTGGCTCGAAACATCCGAATCGCTCGCCTAGTTTCTGGCAAACTATAAATGCAACCCTTTTGGGGTCGCGGTCCGCTCTAGTGTAATGGCAGCACGGCGCTCTTTGGAGGCGTTCGGTATAGGTTCGAATCCTATGGGCGGAGCGTAAGGAGAGTGTATGAGTAACAAATTCGCAGTAATCGTGTTGGCAGCAGGTTCCGGCACGCGCATGCGCTCAAAGACTCCAAAAGTCATGCATGAGCTGGCCGGCCTTCCACTACTGGGCCACGCGCTTTCAACCGCTCATGCGCTCGGGGCAGAACAGGTGATCCCGGTAGTTCGGCACGAGCGCGAGGCGATTGTCGAATACATCAGCACCTTCTACCCAACTGCTGTTATTGCCGATCAGGATGAAATACCAGGCACCGGCCGAGCTGCTGAGTGCGGTTTAGAAAAACTCGACTCAAACTTTGACGGCACAGTGGTGGTTACCAGTGGTGATGTTCCGCTGCTAGACGTTGCCACGCTGCAGCTGATGATTGAAGCACATGTTGCCGGTAATTTCCACGCATCGGTGCTTTCGTCGGTAGCCTCAGACCCAACCGGCCTAGGACGAATTATTCGCGATGGTGATGGTAACTTCATCGGCATCATCGAGCACCTCGACGCCACCGAAGAACAGCAGGCCATCCGCGAGGTAAACGCCGGAGTGTATGTTTTCCAAGCTGCCTCACTGCGCGAAAAACTGGCTGCGGTAGGCATGGATAACTCTAAGCACGAGAAGTACCTTACCGATGTGGTGGCAGAACTAACCAAAGAGGGCGGCAAGGTTCAGGCACTCACCGTGAACGATAACTGGTTGGTGGCCGGTATCAATGATCGCGTTCAGCTCGGTGAAGTTACCGCTGAACTAAATCGACGACTATGCGCGGCTTGGCAGCGAGCCGGAGTTACCATCCTCGATCCTGCCAGCACCTGGCTCGACATCACCGTTTCTATCGGCGAAGACGTAACCATCTTGCCTGGAACAATCCTTCGAGGCTTGACTTCAATTGGTGCCGGCTCGACCATCGGACCAGAAGTTCAGATGACCGACACTCGAGTTGGCGAAAACGCCACCGTGGTTAAGGCTCATGTAAATGCTTCCATCATCGGCGACGGCGCCAGCGTTGGCCCATTTGCCTACCTTCGTCCGGGAACCGAACTAGGAGCCGGCGGCAAGATCGGCACCTTCGTTGAAACCAAGAACGCCAAGATCGGAGCCGGCAGCAAGATTCCTCACCTCAGCTATGTTGGCGATGCCGAGATCGGCGTGGAAACAAACATCGGCGCTGGCACGATTTTCGCTAATTACGACGGCGTGAACAAACACAAGACCGTAATTGGTTCACATGTTCGCTCAGGTTCTCATAACACCTTCGTTGCTCCAATTACTATTGGAGATGGAGCCTATACGGCTGCCGGAACCACTGTTCGAAAAGACGTTGCTTCAGGAGATTTGGGAATGAACGTTACCTCTCAGCGAAACATTGCCGACTGGGTGCTTTCAAACCGTCCAGGAACCAAGGCGGCCCAGGCTGCCGAACAAGACAAAAACTAAAGAAATTCGGGAGCCCATGGTGAGCAAGATAACAATCAAAGGTCAAAAACGACTCGCCCTGCTAAGTGGACGCGCTCACCCGGGCCTAGCTCAAGATGTGGCCAAGATCCTTGGCACCGACCTAGTTCCCACCACCGCCTACGACTTCGCCAACGGTGAAACCTTTGTGCGTTTCGAAGAGTCGGTTCGCGGAGTCGACGCATTTGTGATTCAGTCTCACCCCTACCCGATCAACCACTGGATTATGGAGCAGCTGCTAATGGTCGACGCCCTCAAGCGTGCCAGTGCCAAGCGAATCACCGTGGTTGCGCCGTTCTTCCCCTACGCCCGCCAAGACAAGAAGCACAAGGGCCGCGAACCAATTTCGGCCCGACTAATGGCAGACCTTTTCGTCGCTGCCGGAGCCGACCGAATCATGTCGGTCGACCTTCATGCACCGCAGATTCAAGGTTTCTTCAACGGACCGGTAGACCACCTTTGGGCACTGCCAACTCTGGCCGATTTTGTTGCCGAGAAGTGGGGTCACGAGAATCTAACCGTGGTTTCCCCAGACTCCGGACGCGTTCGCGTAGCAGACATTTGGGCCGACCGTCTCGGTGCACCTTTGGCAATCATTCACAAGCGTCGCGACCCTGATGTACCTAACCAGGTTTCGGCTCACGAACTTGTTGGTGATGTGAACGGACGAACCTGTCTGCTCGTCGATGACATGATTGACACCGCGGGAACCATCGTTGCTGCGGCAGCCGCCCTCAAGAAAAATGGGGCAGCGCGAGTCATCGTGGCTGCCACTCACGCCGTCTTCTCCGACCCAGCCGTTGAGCGCCTCAGTGGCGACTCGGTCGACGCCGTTGTGGTTATGGACACGCTACCAATCCCAGAAGACAAGCGCTTCGAAAAGCTAACCGTGCTTTCGGTGGCTCCGCTAATCGCCCGAGCCATCGGCGCAGTATTCGACGATGATTCGGTAAG
>CAIJWY010000123.1 GCA_903824455.1 uncultured Micrococcales bacterium | reverse complement strand
ACCTGGGAAATGGCGTTGGCTAAAGAAGTGATTCGTTCCTGATTGAGCATCAGGCGGTCGATTAGACCGTCACCGATTTCCTTCTCAATTCCGCGTTCAACATCAATGCGGTTTGCGGAAATAATGTCATCGGCGCGAACCTGCAGTAGGTGAGACACTGCCTTCAGGGCTTCATTCTTCTGGGACGTGGTTGCAACACCCATGGCGGTGTAAGAAGACTTGGCTAGGCGAATGTTGTCTAGTGCGCTCATGGTCTAAGCCTAAACTTCCTGCTGCTCAAACCAGGTGCCAACTCGGCCACCGGCCAGTGCTTCAGAAACTTTGTGGGTGTCGGTTAGTAGCACTGGAATACCGCTTCGATTGGCAAGTTTGGCTGCGCTAACTTTGGTGCGTGCTCCCCCGGTGCCATAGCCGGTAGAAGTTTCACCAATTTCAATTCCGTCGAGGTTGTCTTCGAAGGTAACCCATTCGATTCGCTGTGCACCTTCAATGACCGGTGGGCGGTCGTATAGGGCGTCGATGTCGCTAAGCAGAATAAGCACATCGGCTTCGAGAAGAATTGCCACCTGTGCGGCGAGGTTGTCGTTGTCGCCGAAACGGATTTCCTGAGTAGCAACAGTGTCGTTTTCATTCACGATCGGAAGCACTCGAAGTTCGAGTAATCGCTCCATAGCGCGTTTGGCGTTATCTCTGGTTTCGGTCTGTTCAAGATCGGCAGTGGTGAAAAGCACCTGGCCGGCCACAATCTTCGACTTCTCAAGCTCAATTTGGTAGCGGGCGATCAGCCGGCTCTGACCAACCGAGGCAAGTGCTTGGCTGGTGGCTAAATCATCTGGCTTCGACTCGAGTTTCAGAAGTGGCATACCGGTGGCAATGGCTCCAGAAGAAACGAGAACTACTTCGCTGCCGCGACCATGAGCTTCGGCGAGGCCAGCCACCAGGGTTTCCAGTTGATTTACATTTTCGCCACTAATTGAAGACGAGCCAACCTTGACCACGATGCGTTTCGCGGTAGGAATATCACGTGCGTCGCTGATTGCCATTACTCGTCCTTCGAAATCTCTCGGTCAACACTCCACTTGCCGGCACGACGCTCTTTTTCAAATTCGTCACGAAGCGCCGAACGTTGATCCATCATGTCTTCATACTGTTCACGACGTTCCTTGGTGGTTCGTCGATCCCGTTGATCGATGCGAGCATCGGTTCCTCGTGGGCCGGAGATGAGCTCGGCTGCAGCATTAATGGTTGGTTCCCAATCGAAGATTACTCCTCGACCTGGGCCGATAACCACCGTGTCGCCGGCGATTGCCCCGGCACGGAAAAGTTCATCTTCTAGGCCAATCTTGGCAAGTCGGTCGCCGAGGTAACCCACGGCTTCTTCGTTTCCAAACATGGTCTGTGCCACCCAACGCTCAGGCTTAGAGCCGAGCACTCGGTATACAATCTGGTCGTTCCAGACTTCTTGGGTAACCGTAAATTCTTTTTCGTCACGCTTACTAGCGTTCATGAGTTGAACTTTTTGTCGCTTCGGCAAGGTGGCAGCAACTTCCTTGCGGTGATCTTCCACTAGCTGGGCAAGTGCGTAGTTAAGTTCTTTCAAACCCTCACGGCTGGCCGCCGAAACTTCGAACACTTTGTAGCCGCGAGCTTCTAAGTCGGCTTTAACGAAGTCGGCTAACTCGCGACCGTCGGGAACGTCAATCTTGTTTAGCGCGATCAGTTGTGGTCGCTGGGTAAGTGGAACCTGACCCTCGGGAACCTGATATTCGTCAAGTTCGTGCAAGATTTTGTCGAGGTCGGTGATTGGGTCACGGTTTGGTTCAAGAGTGGCGCAGTCAAGCACGTGCAGCAGGGCCGCGCAGCGCTCAACGTGACGCAGGAACTCTAGACCTAGACCCTTGCCCTGGCTGGCACCTTCGATGAGTCCTGGCACATCGGCAATAACGTAACGGGTGTCTCCGCCCTGAACTACCCCTAGATTTGGGTGCAGTGTGGTGAACGGGTAGTCGGCAATCTTCGGACGAGCTGCCGACATGGATGCGATCAGGCTCGATTTACCAGCGCTTGGGTAACCAACCAGGGCCACATCGGCAACGGTCTTAAGTTCGAGAATTACCTGACCGGTCCAGCCAGGAACACCAAGCAGTGCAAAGCCAGGCGCCTTACGTTTCAGGCTGGAAATGGCAGCGTTTCCCAAACCGCCCTGGCCACCTTCGGCAACCAACAGGGTCATGCCATCTTCATCGAGGTCGGCGATTAGCTTGCCCTTGGCGTCTTTTACTACTGTGCCAACCGGTACTGGCAAAATAACGTCTTTGCCGTGGGCTCCATTTCGGAAGTCACCGGCTCCATCGGCGCCATCGCCACCCTGCTGGTGAGGGCGGAAGTGGTATTCCAACAGTGTGGTAACTGAAGAGTCGGCGATTAGCGAGACCGAGCCGCCGTTGCCGCCATCGGCTCCGTCTGGTCCGGCTAGTGGCTTGAATTTCTCTCGCTTGATTGACACACAGCCGTCACCACCGTTTCCAGCGCGCAGTTGAAGGGTTACCTGATCAACGAATTGAATCATGTTCCCTTACCTCTCTAAAAAAAAGAAGGCGAGCCTATTGGCTCGCCTTCCAAAGTTTTGTCTGTGGACTAAGCCGCTACGATGTTCACTACTCGTCGGCCGCCCTTGACACCGAATT
>CAIJWY010000122.1 GCA_903824455.1 uncultured Micrococcales bacterium | reverse complement strand
GATGGCCAAACCAAGTCACTCTCAGCTAAGTACCTCCTCGCCAATGTGTCGAAGCCAGTTCTTAACGCCTTGCTTGGAAAACCAACCAAGCACAGCATCGAGGGCGCTCAGGTGAAGGTGAACATGTTGCTGAGGCGCCTACCCAAACTTAAGTCAGGCACCGACCCGGTTGCCGCATTCGGAGGAACCTTCCACATCAACGAGGGCTTCGAACAACTGCAAACGGCATTCGATCAAGCTTTCCGTGGCGAAATTCCAAACCCTCTGCCATGCGAGATCTACTGTCACTCGCTCACCGACCCCAGCATTCTGGGCAAGGAGTTGCAAGCCGCTGGAGCTCAAACCCTTACCGTGTTCGCCCTTCACACTCCCCATTCCCTGCTCACCGGTAAAGACCACGACGAAATGCGAACAGCTCTTGAGTTATCCGCAATCGAATCGATCAACTCGGTGCTAGCTGAAGACATTCGCGACCTTCTTCTAACCGACTCGGATGGCAACCCGTGCATCGAAACTAAAACCACTCAGGATCTCGAAGACGCCCTCGGCCTTCCCGGCGGCAACATCTTCCACGCCCCACTCAGCTGGCCATACGCCGAAAACGATGAGCCGCTCCAAACCCCTGCGCAGCAATGGGGAGTCGACACCGGTGAACCTGGCATCCTGTTCTGCGGATCAACCGCAAAACGAGGCGGAGCCGTTAGCGGAATCGCAGGTCACAATGCGGCCATGGCCGTGCTCGAGATGGAAAAGAATTCCGCTCTCAGTTAGCCATACATTTCCGCGTAAAAGTCATTCACAATTGCTGTCTTTTCCGCATCTGGAAGGCCAAAGGTCAGTTTAGTTTTAGAACCTTCTACTAGGTTTTCAACCTGAGAAATCACTTCATCTGCAACGGTGTAGGACAGTTTCCTCTCGTTACCCGAAACTACCTGAGTTGTTAGATAGGTTGCCGTTACGTGATCGAATGAAACTTTGAGTGGTAAGTCGGCTGAGTAGGGAGGAATTGAGCTGTCTTCGATATCGATGTTATCGATAGCAAAACTTGCCTCGCAAGCGTAATACTCCATCCAAGGAGCTTCACTTAGAGTGCCATCGGGCATCTTTAACGCAAAACTATTTTCGCCAGCCTGCTCGAAAGTCAACCTGATTTTCAGTTTGCCGGTGTTAGGACCGTCGATGTCTTCTTCAACCAAGCCCTCGTAAGCTTTTTGGCAACTCTTGTCAGCGATCTCGGCAAACGAGACCCAGGCCTCTTCAGCTGACATAGGAGAGGCCAAGGCCGTCGGAGTTGGTTGGGGGCTAGCCGCGCAACCAGATAACGCAAAGACAGCTAACGCCGCAACAAGAGAGCTGGCAATTAACTTTTTATTCAAGGCTTCCCCTAACGGTTAGGTTGAAAAATGCGAAAATCATAGAAAACACTTACACAATAACAATGAGAACCCAAAACTCGAGTTAAATTCTTGTGAATTATTCGAGGAGATGTTCGGTGTTGTTCCGTTCGCTAAATACAAGAAGGTCACTTCAGTCACTGCTAAAGTTTTTTCAAAACTAGGAGCTTTCATGGCAAAGAAATTTACCGACATAGACCACTCTCGAATCGACACCCTAAGTGATGGGATCTTTGCTATCGCTCTAACACTTCTCGGATTCGACCTGATCGGCGCCATCAAAAAGGCCTCCGAGGAACCTGATCTGAATCAAGGGCTACTGCATGAGTGGCCCATATTCTTTTCATTCGTAATGGGTTTCCTAGTGCTTTACGCGATTTGGTATCAGTACCACGTGCAATCGCAGTTCGCAGGTAAACCTCACGCGCTAATGGTTTGGCAGCACGGCTTTGGCTTTATGGTTGCTGCACTAGTACCAG
>CAIJWY010000121.1 GCA_903824455.1 uncultured Micrococcales bacterium | reverse complement strand
TGCCCACCGAATCGCAAAAGCCAGCGGTGTAAAACTTGTGATTGCAAAGCAGGCACTCGATGGCTACTGCGCCAGGCTCGATGACGTTGCCGATCGCTTAGAAGTGAATTCGCTCGACTGGGTTTTGTTTGGAGGAGAAGATCACTCGCTACTGGCGACCTTCCCAGAGGGCTCAGTAATCCCGCGTTCGTTCAAGCCAATCGGCCGGGTTGAAGCTGGCGACGGCGTTTTTCTCGACAGTAGGCAACTGCCGGAGCGCGGCTGGGATTCCGCGTTAGCAAATTAATGATTAAAAAAATAATCTCGTTTTGGCATAAATTGGGCGAAATCGGGCAATTTGTGTCATTCTGCGACTATTTTTGAGGTATGACTTTTGGTAGAAAACTCGCAGCAATTCTTTTGCTTTGCCTGTCTGCACTTGGTTTCTACGTTGTGCCAGCTTCTGCAGAGGTAAGCACTCAAACCGTAACCATCCTTGGTGGCGTCATTGATGAGACCCACGCACTTGGGAGCGAAGATCTCTACACCGAAACTTCCACCGATGGTGGCGTTACCTGGCACCCTGCCTATTTGGTTGGGGAACACCCTTGGGGCTTTGTCGAGGGAACTAATTCATGGTTGAACTGTGGGCCGAGTCTTGAAGACTGCCTAGGGCAAACTTCGCTCTACCGCTATCGTTTCCACGTGCCAGATACCTATTCGAGCCCAACCTTAGACGCCGCGTTTATCGTGGACAACCTAGGAGTCATCACACTCAACGGAACAGAAATATCACCAGGTCAGGTTGCCGGAAATTGGAATACCGGTGGCCCGATCGATGTGGCTTCAATGCTTCACTCCGGTTGGAATGAACTTCAAGTGACCTTGGTCGACCAAGGTGGCTTGGCAGGCATCAACTACCGCCTCGTGCTTTCACTTCAGGCTGCCGAAGAGGTGATTGTTGCTCCTCGAGGCTCAGAACCGATTCAGGTAAGTTACAACGCAAACGGCGGATCAGTGTCGAAACTAAGCGATCTCTATAACATTGGCGACCCCGGATTCAATCTTCCAACGCCGCAGCGCCTTGGCATGATTTTCTTGGGTTGGTTTACCGATCCGGTAGAAGGTCAACAAGTTTGGGACACTAACTATGTGCCAGCTTCAACTTCAACGCTTTACGCTCACTGGTCTGATCCAGGCATTAGCGCTTTTGAACTTGCGAATACCGGCGGCAACGTCACGTGGCCGCTGGTAGCTGGGCTTTCCTGTATATCCGTTGGATTAGTTCTCGCGCTGAGGCGACGCCAAAACTAGCGAACTGTTGCGATTGGCGCAAGCGCAATCTTGCCGGCAGGCAGGTCTTTGACCACGATGGCTCCGGCACCAACCTTGCAGTGATCGCCGATAGTGATGTCGCCGAGGATGATGCTGTTAGCTCCGAGAATCACGTTATTGCCGATGGTTGGGTGACGCTTTACCGGGGCATTTACGACTCCACCTAGGGTCACGCCGTGATACATCAGCACGTCGTTGCCGATGATGGCGGTTTCGCCGATGACTACTCCAACTCCGTGATCGATTACGAAACGACGGCCGATGGTGGCGACTGGGTGAATTTCAATGCCGTTAGCGATGCGGGCGATGTTGGCAAACATGCGCGAAAGGGTGCGAAGTTTTAGTTTCCAGAGAAAGTGGGAATCGCGATAGT
>CAIJWY010000120.1 GCA_903824455.1 uncultured Micrococcales bacterium | reverse complement strand
CCTCTAGGTTGGGGTCTCGTCTTGTCACCATTCATCGCAGCCCTAATCGGCTACGTTGTGGCATCGATGCGAAACGTTCACCACAGCAAGATGGTCGACGACGTTCTTTCATAGATAGAACAAGAAGAAGTGGGCCATCCTTCCGGGTGGCCCACTTCTTTATGTCGAGATTTACTTCTTCACGGGCTTCTTCAGGGAGCCGTCTTTCTTCAGATCAACAGCTTCCGACTTGTGGCGATCCCCGATTACGTCCATCACAGCAAAGAGAACACCTGAAACCACGAAGGTGAGGTGAATCACGATTCTCCAGATAACACCTTCGCCCACTTTGGCGTCTGGTACTTCCCCGAGGTGAATGAAGTCTTTCAAAAGCTCGATAACCGAAATAGCAACCAGCGAACCAATCAGCTTGATCTTGAGACCTGAGAAGTCGATGGTTCCCATCCAGTGCGGGCGATCAACCGACGAGTGCGCAGCGTCGATCCTAGAAACAAAGTTCTCGTAACCGGCAAATATCACAATCAAAATCAGGTTCGCCAACAAAACCAGGTCGAGCAGTGCGAGAAGGTCGATGGTGAAAGCATGGGTGTCTCCACCGAACATGTTCATCACAAGTTTGTAGAAGTCCTGACCAAATCGAACAATCACCAGCGCCAGAACAACCACCAAACCCAAGTACAACGGGCTCAACAACCAACGGCTCCAGAACAGCGCATTTTCAAACTTGGTGGAAATTCGTTTCTCGGACATTTCTCTCCTTCAGGTTTAGAAATAGCCTAGCCAAAATGTCGTTCGTCACAGGGACAATGGACTTGTGAGTTAGGGGAGTAAATGAGCGAGAAATCCAAAGTTCAACTTGCGGTCGAAATCGCAACCAAAGCCCATCTAGGCCAAACCGACAAGCTCGGAGCCAATTACATCGATCACCCACTCCGGGTTCACCGAAACCTTCTCACTCACCCAGAGTTCCAAGCGCTCGACGCCCAATCAAAGGACGACTGCGAAGTGGCAGCTCTTCTCCACGACGTCATCGAGGATTCCGGCACTGGCGTTGGCAGCCAGAAGTTCACTAAAGAAGATCTTCTAGCCCTTGGCTTCACGCCCAGGTCAGTTGAACTCGTCGTTCTACTAACCCGCGTCGATGGTGTTGATAAAGACGACTACTACCGAGCCATCAACGCCAATCCGTTGGCCAGACTCGTGAAGTGGGCCGACATCGCCGACAACCTAAACGCCCACCGAGTTGAAGAACTGGACATCGAAGACGCCGAGCGCCTTGCGGACAAATACCGTTACGCGCTCGATGTGATTCCACTCACCGCAGCCGGTTTAACTTGGATGTCACTAGCCAAACAACACCCGCTTCAAACCGAACCACTCGGAGCCAGCGCCGACAGGGAGTGGGAAGCAGCCAACGAATCTGCCGAAGCCGAAAGCGATCTACCCGGCTACTCAGAGGTTTACCCAGAAGAAGCCCCAGAGCCGGAAGACTCCTGGGACGAAGAAGAGGGCTAGCCCTCTTTTGGTTATACACAGGCTAATTACTAGTCGCGACACAATTCAGCAGACTTGAGTAACTTAAAGGGATAACCCCGGCCGTTTGATCGACACTTTCGTGTTACAGGGACGGTTCCGGGGTGTTCTAGGTAAAGGTTAACATGCAAAAAGGTAAATCTCAAGAAGACTTTTGGAGCTTGTTCATAACAAATTTCTCTGCAGAAAGATTGCAAATCTACTTGAAGTTGTCGGATGGACTTCCCCAAAAAGCTCAGGCCCTCTATCTCTGGAATGCAAAGACCTCTTCAGCATTGTGGGAAGTAATTGGCTACTTAGAAATCAGTCTTCGCACCGCAATTGACCGTCAGCTGGCTGTCTTGTCGTCGACGCCCGACTGGCTGGATGATCCGTCAATCATTAGGTCAACAGACTCTTTACGCACCCTGATAAGTAAAGCCAAATCACAGGCCAGCGTTTACGGTCGTGCGCCGAGTCACCATCAAATCCTGGAGCAACTTCCACTTGGCTTTCTCCAAGCACTCCTGAGCAAAAAGTACCTGCATCTTTGGCCGTCTTTGGCAGCTGGTTTCCTGGGCGCAAGAAGAGGAAACCACTCTGAAATCAGTAAGTTGGTGAAGGCGCTTAGAAAACTTCGCAACCGAATTGGACACCATAACCATCTCTTGGATTTAGACCTCGAACTGGAATTCGCTAATCTACTGAGAATCGCGCACCTGATAGACCCTCGACTTCGACGCTTTTTTGAAATTGAGTCGGGCGTCACCACTCCAAACCTGAAGCGGCCTAGTTAACCCTCAGTGGTGTAGTCGCTGGGTGGCGACTGCAGGGCGTAGAGATTCGCCGGCTTGCCAGGGCGTGATGAGTCGCGCATGTTGGTTGGCGTGATGAAACTGTCTTCGTTGATCATGTTGCGGCGGAATAGATCTCGCTGAACCACTTCACCGCGGCAAACTTCTTGGAACTCTTGCAGGTCGCTCAGGCGGAAGGTGTTGCCAATCGGGTTGAGCCCTAGGTAGTTAAACGGGTCTAGCTTGCCGGTGAAAGCGTGGCGCAGTTTTCGCCAGGCGTAGAACACCTGCAGGTCGTGGTCGAGCCCCAGAATGTTTTTGCCGGTGTCTGATGGCACTCGCTTCTCATGACGCTTGGATGGCGAGAACTTCGGCATGTAGCGATAGCCGAATCGGCTAACGCCGTCGAACTTTTGGAGGGAACCGTGTTCTTTTTCAAACTCGGTCATGAACCCGGACGAGTTGACGAGCTCAAGACCCACCTTGTCTTTTCCGCCGAGCAGCTTGCGAACTTCTTCGAAGTCGGCCATGGCCCAGTAGGAGAAGGAGATGGTGCGAACAGTTTTGTCACGCTTCGGGTCGTCGAAGGTTCCGATTTCGCGAAGGGGAACTCGAAGAT
>CAIJWY010000119.1 GCA_903824455.1 uncultured Micrococcales bacterium | reverse complement strand
CTTGCCTGGCTTTAGGTTCTTTTCAATGTCGTTGGCGTAAACGTGACGCTGGGCTGGGTCTGGAGTCAGGATGACGATTACGTCGGCCCACTCGGAAGCTTCGGCAGGGGTTAGAACCTTGAGGCCCTGGGCTTCGGCGGTTGCCTTGGACTTCGAGCCAGGCTGAAGGCCTACCACTACGTCTACGCCTGAATCCTTCAGGTTTAGCGAGTGAGCGTGACCTTGTGAGCCATAACCGATAACGGCTACTTTCTTACCCTGGATGATTGAAAGGTCTGCGTCTTTGTCGTAAAAGATTTCAGCCACTGTTACTTCTCCTTGTTTGTTGGTTTTTGAAAAACTACTTGGATACCTTTTCGGTGATCGACTTTGAACCTCGGCCCATTGCCAAAATACCCGACTGAACCATTTCTTTGATGCCGAATGGTTCGAGGATCTTGATGAAGGCAGCGCACTTTGACGAGTCGCCGGTGATTTCAATAATCACTGCATCGCTCACGACGTCGATGACGCGAGCCCTAAACAAGGTTACCGCTTCGAGCACCTGCGAACGGGTGGTCGCGTCGGTCTTAACCTTGATCAGCATGTGATCGCGCTGAACGGCTTCAGGATCGAGTTCAACCACCTTGATCACGTTGATGAGTTTGTTGATCTGCTTGGTGACCTGCTCCATTGGAGCGCCATCAACCGAGACCACTGCAGTGATTCGAGATAAGCCTTCGATTTCGCTGGTGCCTACGGCGAGCGATTCGATGTTGAAGCTGCGACGAGCGAATAGACCGGCAACTCGGGTTAGTAGGCCCGGCTTGTCTTCTACCAATATTGAAAGAACGTGTTTTGACATGGTTACTCTCTTCCGTCCCAAACTGGCGCCGCATCGCGGGCATACATAACTTCGTCGTTTGAAACACCAGCCGCAACCATTGGCCAAACCATGGCATCTCGGCTCACGATGAAGTCGATTACCACCGGACGGTCGTTAGTTTCAATCGCTAGCTTGATGGCAGCATCGATCTCTTCTTCTTTTTCAACGCGAATGCCGAGGCAACCATAGGCTTCGGCAAGTTTAACGAAGTCTGGAAGCATCAGCGAATCAGAGCCGGTGTGAAGGTCGGTGTTCGAATAACGCTTGTTGTAGAACATGGTCTGCCACTGGCGAACCATTCCCAGGCTCGAGTTGTTGATAACAGCAACCTTGATTGGGATGTTGTTGATGGCGCAGGTAACCAACTCTTGGTTGGTCATCTGGAAACAACCGTCGCCGTCGATGGCCCAAACTAGGCGTTCTGGCTGGGCAACCTTGGCGCCCATGGCTGCGGGAACCGCGTAACCCATGGTTCCGGCGCCGCCCGAGTTTAACCAGGCGTTAGGGCGCTCGTACTTGATGAACTGAGCCGACCACATCTGGTGCTGACCAACACCGGCAGCGTAAATGGCTTCCGGCCCGGAGATTTCACCGATGCGCTTGATGACCGCCTGCGGGGAAAGCTTGCCGTCTTCCGGTTCATCGTGACCGAGTGGGTACTTCTCGACCATGGTGTTTACGGTCTTCCACCATTCGGAGATGTCCTGTTTCTTGGTGGCGTAAATCTTTTTGAGTTCGGCGGTTAGCTCGGGAATTACTTCCTTCAAATCGCCAACGATTGGAACATCGGCGTGACGAATCTTGCCAATTTCGGCTGGGTCGATGTCAACGTGAACAACCTTGGCTTCTGGGGCGAAGCTCTTAACGTCTCCGGTAACACGGTCGTCGAAGCGGGCACCAAGGGTGATCAGAAGGTCGGAACGCTGCAGGCCGATCACGGCAGGAACGGTTCCGTGCATGCCAGGCATACCAAGGTTTTGCTTGTGAGAATCAGGGAAGGCTCCTCTGGCCATCAAAGTGGTGATCAGTGGTGCGCCAACTAGTTCGGCAAGTTCCAAAAGCTCTTTCGAGGCGCCCGAACGGATGATTCCTCCACCAACGTAGAAGATTGGCTTCTTGGCGGCGGCAATCATTTGAGCGGCCGCTTGAACCTGCTTGCCGTGAGGCTTGGTCACCGGCTTGTAGCCAGGTAGGTCTAACTTTGGCGGCCAAACGAAATCAAACTTCTGATTCTGGGCATCCTTGGTGATGTCGACCAGAACCGGTCCTGGGCGTCCGGTGGTGGCAATCAAAACTGCCGATGCAATGACTTCAGGAATGTCATTAGCGTTGGTCACCAAAAAAGAGTGCTTGGTGATAGGCATGGTGATACCAACGATGTCGGCTTCCTGGAAGGCGTCGGTGCCGATTAGGTGAGAACCAACCTGACCGGTGATGGCAAGAAGTGGAACCGAGTCCATGTGGGCATCGGCGATGGCGGTAACCAGGTTGGTGGCACCTGGGCCGGAAGTTGCTAGACAAACGCCGAGACGACCGCTAGCTGAGGCGTAGCCTTCAGCCGCGTGACCGGCACCCTGCTCGTGACGAACCAAGATGTGACGAATCTTTTTGGAATCCATCAGCGGATCGTAGGTTGGCAAAATTGCGCCACCGGGCAAACCGAAAATGGTGTCGACACCTAAAAGCTCCAGGCTACGAATGATCGCCTGTGCTCCGGTTAGAACCTCTTTAGACATTTAATTTCCTCGTTTTGTAAAACCGTTGAGTTACGAATTATCCGGTTACTGCGCCGTAGGCTGCGGAGCCAACCAGCTTTGAATATTTCGCGAGAACACCGCGCGTGTAGCGTGGTGGAAGTGGTGCCCAGTCTTTCTTACGGGCATCCAACTCTTCTGGCTCAACGAGTAGTTCGAGCGAACGAGCTGCAATGTTGACTCGAATCAAGTCGCCATCGCGCACCAAAGAAATCGGTCCACCGTCGGTGGCTTCTGGTGCAATGTGTCCGATGCAAAGGCCGGTTGTGCCGCCCGAGAATCGTCCGTCTGTTAATAGTAGAACATCTTTACCCAAACCGGCACCCTTAATAGCGGCGGTGATGGCAAGCATCTCGCGCATTCCAGGACCTCCCTTAGGGCCCTCGTAGCGAATAACCACAACGTCACCTTTGGCGATTTTGCCATCGGTTAGTGCGTCCATGGCAGCTCGTTCGCGTTCGAAAACGCGAGCCGGACCGGTGAACTCCTCAAGATCGAACCCAGCAGTTTTCACAACGGCACCATCGGGAGCCATCGATCCGCGAAGAATCGAGATGCCACCGGTCTGGTGAATTGGATTGCCCATGGCACGGATGATCTTGCCGTCTGGGTCTGGCGGGTTAATCGAAGCTAGGTTTTCGGCCATGGTCTTGCCGGTCACGGTTAGCACATCCCCGTGCAGAAGGCCGGCGTCGAGCAGTGCCTTCATGAGCACTGGAACGCCACCCACGCGGTCGACATCGTTCATTACGTAGCGGCCGAACGGCTTTAGGTCACCTAGGTGCGGAACCTTATCGGCAATGCGGTTGAAATCGTCCAAGGTTAGATCCACCTCGGCTTCATGCGCGATTGCTAAAAGGTGAAGAACCGCGTTGGTAGAACCACCGAATGCCATGAGGACGGCGATCGCGTTCTCAAAAGCCTTCTTGGTGAGAATGTCGCGGGCGGTGATGCCAAGTTTCAAAAGATTGACCACTGCTTCACCCGAGCGATGAGCCCAGTTGTCGCGGCGGCGGTCTGCGCTCGGTGGCGATGCACTGCCAGGCAAACTCATGCCCAGTGCTTCGGCGATCGAGGCCATGGTGTTGGCGGTGTACATTCCGCCGCAGGCACCTTCGCCAGGGCAGATTGCGCGCTCGATGCGTCCGAGATCTTCTTCCGACATCTTTCCGGCTTTGCAAGCTCCAACCGCTTCGAAGGCGTCGATGATGGTGACTTCTTTTTCAGTTCCGTCTTCGAGACGAACCCAGCCGGGGGCAATGGTTCCGGCGTAAAGGAAGACTGACGAAAGATTTAGGCGAGCGGCCGCCATAAGCATGCCTGGAAGCGACTTGTCGCAGCCGGCCAAAAGTACCGAGCCGTCGAGACGTTCGGCCTGCATCACGGTTTCAACTGAGTCGGCGATAACCTCTCTGGAGACCAGTGAGAAGTGCATGCCCTCGTGGCCCATCGAAATGCCGTCGGAAACCGAAATAGTTCCGAATTCAAGCGGGTAACCGCCGGCAGCGTGAACTCCGGTTTTCGCCGCTTCGGCCAAACGGTCGAGCGAAAGGTTGCAAGGAGTCACCTCATTCCAAGAGCTGGCCACACCGATCTGAGGCTTAACCCAGTCGTCGTCGCCCATACCAACAGCGCGAAGCATGCCTCGCGAAGCGGTCTTTTCGATGCCGTCGGTAACGTCGCGGCTTCTTGGTTTGATATCTACAGACATAAATTCAAGTTTAGTATTTGAATCATGACAATGAGCAGGCAGTATCGCGATGGGGCGCTAGTTAGCCAAGGCTTCCCTTTAGACCAAATTGACGAGCACTTCGCGGGGAAGAGTGCCGTTTGGTACGACCTGCTAAGACCTACCCAGGCCGATTACAAAATCTTGGCCGACGAGCTTGGTCTGCACGAATTGGCAATCGAAGACTCAATCAAGGGAGGTCAGCGCGCCAAGATCGACCACTACGACTCGCACCTGTTCATCAATATGTATCAGGCGAACTTCCCAAACGACACCGCCGAACTCGACTTAGCCGAACTGGCAATCTTCGTAACTAAAGACGCGGTGATTACAGTTCGTCAGAACGACGCGTTCCAAATGGAAGATGTAGTCAAACGCTGGGATGAATCGGCTGAACTTGCGAAATACGGCGTGGCTTTCCTGCTCTGGGGAATCCTCGACGTCGTGATTGACAACTATTTCAAAGTCATCGAACGCCTAGACACCGAACTCGAGGAGTTGGAAGATCTTTTGTTTGATAGCAGCCCGAGAGATACGGTGATTCAAAAGCGCAGCTATGAACTTCGTAAATCGCTGGTGCTTTTGCGACGGGCCGCGGTTCCGATGCGTGAAGTGATCAACCCGCTTCTGAAACACAACGGCGACATCCTTCACAACGAAATGCTCCCCTACTACCAGGACCTTTACGACCACACCATGCGCGTGGCCGACTGGACCGACAGCCTGAGAGACCTAGTTACCACCCTCTTGGAAACCAACCTAACCCTGCAGGGAAACCGAATGAACCTGGTGATGAAAAAGGTCACCAGTTGGGCCGCCATCATCGCGGTGCCAACCGCAATCACCGGTTACTACGGGCAAAACATCCCCTATTGGGGGTTCGGCGAAGCAGTGGGAGTGTGGAGCTCCAACATCCTGATTGTGGCCATCTCGGGAGGGCTTTACTGGGTCTTCAAGAAGCGTGACTGGCTGTAACCTTAACCTATGGCTCAAAAGACTCCAGAGGCGCCAACCGGCCTAGCACTCTATACATTTGCCTCGGAAAAAGCCGCCTCTGCCGTGATCGAAGCCTATTCAACTTCATTTGGAACCGCCGTTTCCCTGCTCGCACCAAAATATCGCCAGCACGTTGCCAACATCTATGCGCTGGTTCGCGTTGCCGACGAGGTGGTTGACGGTTCTGCCCAAGAGGCCAAACTTTCCGGTGGCGCGGTGGACCCATCCGCAGCCATTGATGAACTGGAAAAAGAGGTTTACCGAGCGATACGGGCAAAATACTCGACCAACCTGATCGTTCACGCCTTTGCCAAAACTGCAAACGACGCCGCCATCGGGCGAGATCTGATTAAGCCGTTTTTTGATTCGATGCGCACCGATCTTTGGAAAACCAAACACGACCAACGCTCATTTGAACAATACATTTACGGTTCTGCCGAAGTCATTGGCCTAATGTGCCTCAAGGTTTTCCTGGTTGGCGAGACTTATTCAAACCCCGAAATTGCCACGATGACCGATGGTGCCAGAGCGCTGGGTTCCGCTTTCCAAAAGGTGAACTTCTTGCGAGACCTAGCAGCCGATAATGGAGACCTTGGGCGCTCCTACTTCCCCGGCCTTGACCCGAAGAAACTGACTAACGAAAAGCGTGACGAACTGGTTGCCGACATTCGCGGTGAATTGAAGACTGCCGCCAAAGCAGTTCGAGTTTTGCCAAAGGGGGCCCAGCGCGCGGTTGGAAGCGCTCAAATGCTATTTCAGGCACTAAACGACCTGATATCAATTACCCCGGCGAAGAAATTAATGACCACCCGAATTCGCGTTCCGGACTGGCTCAAACTCGTGCTGGTCACTCGCGTAACGTTCGGATGGTTGCCTAAATGAAAAAAGCAGTAGTTATCGGTGGAGGAATTGCTGGCCTCTCAACGGCCGCACTGCTTGCCAAGAGTGGCATGGAAGTTACCGTGCTCGAAGCCCGCGAGCGCACGGGTGGCCGCGCCTACACGTTCGAGAAAGACGGCTTCTT
>CAIJWY010000118.1 GCA_903824455.1 uncultured Micrococcales bacterium | reverse complement strand
CTTTTGAAGATGGACTTCCTGGGTCTTCGTAACCTCACCGTTTTGGAAGACGCTCTTCAAAACATTCGCGCCAACGGCCTACCGGTGCCAGTTTTGGAAGACCTTGATCTCGACGCCGATCAAAAGGCTTATCAACTTCTGGGGCAGGGTGACACTCTAGGAGTGTTCCAACTAGATGGCGATGCGATGCGCTCGCTACTGAGATTGATGAAGCCAACCGCCTTCGAGGATATCTCTGCTGCTATCGCGCTTTATCGTCCCGGTCCAATGGGCGTTAATTCGCATACTAATTACGCGAAGCGCAAAAACGGCTTGCAGGCCAACACTCCGATTCACCCAAGTTTGGAAGAACCCCTGAAGGATATTCTCGGGCCAACCTATGGACTAATTGTTTATCAGGAACAGGTGATGGCGGCCGCCCAGAAAGCAGCCAACTTCACCCTGGCTCAAGCCGATAACCTGCGAAAGGCAATGGGAAAGAAGGACGCCAAAGAACTGGACGGATTGTTCGCCGCCTTCAAAGCGGGAATGATCGAGAATGGCTACGTTGAGGAGGCGGTTACGGCTCTTTGGGACACTTTGCTTCCCTTTGCCGGCTACGCCTTCAATAAGGCTCACAGCGCCGCCTACGGTGTTATTTCCTACTGGACGGCCTACATGAAGGCCAATCATCCCGCGGAATATATGGCGGCTGTTCTAACCAGTGTTGGAGATGCCAGAGACAAGCTGGCAATCTACCTCAGCGCCTGTCGCAAGATGGGACTCGACGTTCTTTCGCCAGACGTCAATGAGTCGATTGGTAACTTCTCTGGAGCTGATACCAGAATTCGCTTCGGTTTGGCAGCGGTAAAGGGCGTTGGTGACTCGGTGGTTGCCGGAATCGTTGAAGCGCGAGAGTCCCAAGGAAAATTCACCTCATTCAATGATTTCCTAAAGAAAATTCCGGTGCAGGTTTGCAACAAACGAACCATTGAATCGCTAATCAAGGCGGGGGCCTTCGACAGTCTCGGCCACACTCGCAAATCTTTGATGGCGATTTTCGAAAACGCTGTTGATTCGCAAACTTCCCGAAAGAAAGAGGAAGCCAAGGGTCAGCTCGATTTGTTTGGCGGACTCTTTGATGAAGATCCGACACTTTTGGAAATCCCGCGGCTCGAAGAGTTCGAAAAGCGAATCAAACTCGCAATGGAGCGAGACACGCTCGGTCTTTATGTGAGCGACCACCCCTTGTTTGGCAGAGAATCTCAGCTAGCTGCAAATGCGTCCTATTCAATCGGCACTTTTATCGAAAACCAAGAAATCGAAGATGGCTCAACGGCCACGCTCTGCGGTTTGATTACCGCGGTGGTAAATCGGGTCGGTAAAAAATCGGGCAAGCCCTATCTCCTAGTTACAATCGAAGATTTTGAGGGCGAGCTTTCGTTCATGCTCTCCGGCAAGGCATTCTCCGAATATGTCAGCACCTTGGCGCCAGACATGGTGGTGGCAGTTCGAGGCCGGGTCAACAATCGCGACGACGGCAGGAACATCAATGCCTATAGCGTTCAGATTTTGAATGCACCGATTGACGACGAGTATCTTGGCAAGATTCACGTTCGCATCAGCAATGAAAAGGCAAATCGAGAAGTTTTAGAGCGGATTCAGCACATCATCAAGCACCATCAGGGAAATTCGGAAATGATGATCACCATAGCCTCGGGGGAGAGCGATCGAACCTTCACACTGCCAGGGCGCGTGCGTTACTCAACCGAGTTCATCGGTGAGCTGAAAGTTCTTTTGGGCATGGATTGCATAGTTCGAGACGGCGAGTTGGTTTCCGAATCGGAAAACGAAGACTCTGTCTTAGCCGATGAGGTAGTTGCGCTGGAAGTAAATGAGCGGACGCTGTTCGACTCCTAGCAAACCTTCAACGATGTCTAGGATGACCACAGCATTGTTTTCCACCGCGTGAATCTCACGGATTGAACCAATTGCCACAGCCGTAACCCCATCAAATATCGGTAAACCCTTTGGCCCGAACTTCCAGTCATCGTCGGCAAATCGCTTGGTGTGATCGGCAGCCATCTTTACTGCTAACTCCTGGTTGTTTTCACCTAACGTGTGAATTGCGACCCATTTTTCTTTGGTGATGGAAGGCCAAGTCGATGATCCACTGGAAATGTTGAAACTCGCCAGAGGAGGGGTAGCACCCAGAGAGGTCATCGATGTTGCCGTTAACCCAACCGGTTTCCCTTCGGCATCGAGCATTGTTATCACCGCCACGCCTGAGGCATGGTTGCGGAAAGTATGTTTTAGGGCTTCGACCGAATCTTGGATGATTTCATGGCCGTTCGGTGTATTACTCACCCTTCTAGGCTACGCCAAGTTTCTGCCCGAATAGAATTGACTGAAGAATTGGAGTTTTCGTTGAGCAACTTGTTGAGAGTCGTAGACCTGCGGGCGGGTGTGCCTAGCAGCGCCCAGGTGAATCAACTAGTTCCGCGCGCGAGCCTGAGCATCGAGTCGGCTATTGCCGAAATTCTCCCGCTGATTGACGAAATAAGGGTCAGGGGAGAAAGCGCGTTAATTTCCGCCACCGAAAGATTTGACGGATTCGACCCAACCCCAATTCGAGTTCCCCAATCCGAACTCGACTCGGCGCTTGCCAATATTTCGCCCGCTCTAAAGAGTTCACTAACCGAAGCCATTGCAAGGGTTCGTAAGGTGTCTGAAGCAAACCTTCCCAAACCCGTGACCACCACGTTATCTCCGGGTGGAAAAGTTCATCAACGATGGCAACCGGTTGATTCGGTAGGTCTCTATGTACCAGGCGGAAAGGCCGTCTACCCATCCAGCGTGGTGATGAACGTGGTTCCCGCCCAAGTTGCCGGAGTTCCAAGAATGGTGATTGCAACACCTGGCCAGAAAGCTTTTCAAGGCCGACCTCACCCAACCGTGCTGGCCGCGGCTGCCATGCTCGGAATAACCGAGGTTTACAACGTGGGTGGTCCGGCAGCAATTGCCGCGCTGGCTCATGGCGTTCCTGAACTTGAGTTATCGCCGGTTTCACTGATCACCGGACCGGGCAACATCTATGTCACGGCAGCCAAGCGCGCACTGCGAGGGATCGTTGGAATTGATTCCGAGGCTGGAACTACTGAGATTCTGATCATTGCCGACTCAGGCGCCAACCCTGAGTTTGTCGCTGCCGATCTGCTTTCACAAGCTGAACACGACGAGTCAGCCGCTTCTGTTTTGGTAACCGATTCAGAAGAGCTTGCTAATCAAGTGCAAATCGCTCTTTTGAAAAGGCTGGATAAAACTTCTCACGCTCAGCGCGCCAAGACGGCACTCACCGCACAGCAGTCGGCAATTGTCTTGGTTGCCAACATCCATGAAGCCGTGAAGTTTGCAAACTTCTACGCCACGGAACACCTTGAATTGCAAACAGAAAATGCGCAGGAAGTTTTGTCATTAGTCTCTAATGCCGGCGCAATTTTTATCGGCGCCTACTCACCAGTTTCGCTGGGTGACTACATGGCCGGCTCCAACCATGTGCTTCCGGTAAACCAGCAGTCAAAGTTTGGAGCTGGGCTTTCGGTACATACGTTCTTACGGGCCCAACAAATCATTGACTACAACAAAGAGGGTCTCGCAGAAACAGTTAGTCTCATTGATTCGTTAGCCAATGAAGAAGGTTTACCTGCTCACTTCGAAGCCATTCAAGCCAGGTTTGAGTAGCGGGAAAATGTACTCCTTTATTTTCCGAGTCTTCTTTGCTCGCTTTGATCCGGAGACGGTTCACCACCTGGTAGCTGCTGGCCTAAGAATTGCTCACCGTTTAGGGCTAACTTGGGTTCTCCGCTTGCCCAAAACCAGCACGCGTTCGGTAGTTGCCTTCGGATTGAAATTTGATGGACCATTCGGGCTTGCCGCTGGTTTTGATAAAGACGGAACCATGATTTTGCCGCTGGCCGATCTTGGCTTCTCCCACGTGGAAGTGGGCACAGTCACCGCCCTCGCCCAACCTGGAAACGAGAAGCCGAGACTCTTTCGTTTAGTCGAAGACCGAGCTCTGATCAACCGTATGGGCTTTAACAATGCCGGCTCGGCGGTTCTAGCAGCGCGACTCGCAAAGCTTCGAGCTAGCGGAAAAAAACTACCAGTAATCGGGGTCAACATTGGGAAAAGTAAGATAACCCCAATCGAGGACGCCGTCTCCGATTATGTTACGAGCGCGAACCTGCTAGCGCCACTCGCCGATTACCTAGCGGTTAACGTTTCGTCGCCGAATACCCCGGGTTTGCGAAGCCTACAGAGCGTAGAGACCCTGAGACCGATCTTGGCTGGAGTTCTAAAAGTGGCTCAGGGAACGCCGGTCCTGGTAAAAATCGCTCCCGATTTAGCCGACGCTGATGTGAGTGAAATTGCGGCTCTGGCTATCGAATTGAAATTGGCTGGAGTAATTGCTACCAACACCACCGTGTTGAGAGAGAAACTCAAAACAAAGGCAAACAGAATCGAAAAGATTGGTTCTGGAGGGCTTTCCGGCAAGCCGGTTGAGCAGCGTTCAATTGAGGTGCTAAGAATCTTGAATCAGGTGATAGCCGGTCGAATCGCAATTATTTCGGTTGGCGGAGTCGAGACAACGGAAGATGTTCGCGAACGGCTCAGCCTAGGCGCTTCACTGGTGCAGGGCTATACCGGTTTCGTTTACCGGGGCCCCTTTTGGGCGCGAAAGATAAACCGCGAAATCTAGAGACTTTACTTAAACTTGTGACCTCTTGGCACCTGAGCTTTTGGTAATCGAAGCATTCTTGGGTACATGGCGCGGAAAGCAACGTAGGTCCAAATTCCCTTTTCAGTTTTTCCGCTGCCGAATTTAGCGCCGAGGAGCTTTTTGGCGCGGCGAGCAATTACGAATGTGTCAGCTACGTAAACCACGAAAAGAGTCAGCACCACGAGGTTTACCAGAGCGGCCAACTGGCTGACTGGAGGAATCAGAATTGAGACAATCATGATCGGGAGAAGGAGCTCACCAATGGTGAACCAACCGGAGTCAACAACATCGCGAATCATGCGTCGCTGGGGACCGGCATCACGTTTCGGAAGATACTTGTCGTCGCCAGCGGCATAACCCTCTCTTGCCGCTAGACGCTCTGAGCGCATCTTGGCCGCTTGGGCTGCCTTGCCTTCCTTAGTTCTAGGAGCAACCAGCGGACGCTTTCTCGCAGCTTCCTGCTCTTTGCGCGGGGGAGTTGGCTTACCTTTTTTGGGTGCTGAGTTCTGCTCGGTCATAACCAATAGGTTAGCGGAATGTTTTCGCTTCCTTGGCGCTTATAGGAATTAGAATTGAAGTAATCAAACGAGGAGACTGAATTGACCGAGACCACCAGTTACGACCTGAATCTAACACCTGCTGCAATTGCCAAGATTTCGGCACTTATTGCGTCTGAGGCAAGTGAAGACAAGTTGCGTCTCCGCATCGAAGTGAAGCCCGGCGGTTGTCAGGGTATGAACTATGAACTTTTCTTTGATGAGACTCTCGACTCTGAAGACTTGACTTTTCCATTCGGTGATTTCGAGACCGTTGTGGATTCCGGCTCTATGGGAATGCTAAACGGCGCCACTATTGACTATGAAGATTCCATCACCAAACAGGGTTTGGTTATCGAAAACCCTAACGCCACCTCAACCTGCGCCTGCGGCGACTCTTTCTGCTAATTTTTTAGACATTTTCTATCGTTTTCGCGCCCTCCAAACCATCGGCGGGCGTAGACTGAAATGGAAACGATTTGAAGGGTCGATTGTGCTTTCTAGGCGTACTTTTAGGGCTTCACTAGCCGGTGTAGCTGCATCAACCACCTTGTTTCTAACTGGTTGCTCCCAGGAAGATTTTGGTAAGGCTATTTGGATGCCATTACCCGCTTCAAGTAGCGACGTAACTAACCACACCGACGCGATTACCGACCTTTGGAACATCTCTTGGGCGGTGCTTTGGGCTGTAGGAGCTATTGCCTGGGGTCTAATGTTCTGGGCGATCATTGTTTACCGCCGCCGCAAAGGCGACGACCACCTTCCCGCCCAGATGCGCTACAACAACCCAATCGAGGTTTTGTTCACCGTAGTGCCTTTGATTCTGGTAATTGGCTTTTTTGCTTTCACCGCCAGAGACATGAAAGCTATTGAAACTCCGAACAACGCCGAGGTCAAGATCGAAGTAATTGGTAAGCAGTGGAGCTGGGACTTCAATTACACCCAGGCCAACGTTTATGAGTCAGGAATTCAGTCGCAGTACAAGGCTGGAAAGACCGACAACTTCAAAGACCTTCCAACGCTTTACCTTCCAGTGAACAAGGAAGTGGAAATCACTCTAAATTCTCGCGACGTTGATCATTCCTTCTGGGTTATCGATTTCCTTTACAAAAAGGATGCACTTCCAGGTAAAACAAACCACATTTACTTCACTCCAACCAAGGAGGGCACCTATGTTGGTAAGTGTGCCGAGCTTTGTGGCGAGTTCCACTCCATGATGTTGTTCAACGTCAAAGTGGTGTCTCAGTCGGATTATGAAAAGCACTTGGCAGACCTTCAGGCCGCAGGCCAGGTTGGCCAACTGTCGATCGACGACAGCAGAAACCAAAACTTACCCGGCGTGAGCGCACCAGTAGAGAACGAGGGCTAATAATTATGGCTACCGCAACTTTGACCCCAACCAGCCCGGTTATTCCGAAGAACAAGGGCCGCATTCTGGTTGATTGGCTTACCACCACCGACCACAAGAAGATCGGTTACCTCTACCTAATCACTTCTTTCGCTTACTTTCTTATCGCCGGTGTAATGGCGTTGATCATTCGCGCTCAGCTAACCATGCCTGGTCTGGAAATTGTTGCTAGCAAAGAGCAGTACAACCAGCTTTTCACCATGCACGGAACCATCATGCTTCTAATGTTTGCAACCCCGCTATTCGCGGCTTTTGCCAACATCTTGATGCCGGTTCAGATCGGCGCACCAGACGTTGCGTTCCCTCGACTCAATGCAATTGCCTACTGGTTCTATTTCTTCGGCAGCCTCGTTGCTGTATCCGGCTTCTTTACGCCTCAGGGGTCGGCTTCATTTGGTTGGTTTGCTTACGTTCCTCTATCAACTTCAACCTTCTCTCCGGGCCTAGGAGGAGACCTCTGGGTCTTTGGTCTTGCTCTCAGCGGTTTTGGAACCATTCTCGGTGGCGTGAACTTCATCACCACCATCCTCACCATGCGTGCTCCGGGTATGACCATGTTCCGCATGCCGATTTTCACCTGGAACACTCTGGTCACTTCGATCTTGATCATTATGTGTTTCCCACCTCTAGCCGCTGCCCTTTTCGCACTCGGTGCCGACCGCAAATTTGGTTCCCACATCTTTGACCCAGCTAACGGTGGCGCAATGCTGTGGCAGCACCTGTTCTGGTTCTTCGGACACCCAGAGGTTTACATTATTGCTCTGCCATTCTTTGGAATTGTCTCGGAGATTTTCCCAGTGTTTAGCCGCAAGCCGATCTTTGGCTACAAGACCCTGATCTACGCAACCATCGCCATTGCGGCTCTATCGATGACCGTATGGGCCCACCACATGTATGTAACCGGTCAGGTGTTATTGCCATTCTTCGCGTTCACCACCATGCTGATCGCGGTACCGACCGGCGTGAAGGTATTCAACTGGATTGGCACGATGTGGAAGGGCTCGGTCAGCTTCGAAACCCCGATGCTTTACTCACTAGGGTTCCTAACCACCTTTATTTTTGGTGGTTTGACCGGTGTAATTCTCTCCAGTCCAACCCTAGATTTCTCGCTCAGTGACAGCTACTTTATTGTGGCGCACTTCCACTACGTGGTCTTCGGAACCGTGGTGTTTGCGATGTTCGCCGGAATCTATTTCTGGTATCCAAAGATGACCGGCAAGATGCTGAACGAGCGAATCGGAAAGATTCAGTTCTGGATGCTGTTTGTTGGTTTCCACGGAACTTTCTTGGTTCAGCACTGGCTGGGTGTTCAGGGTATGCCGCGACGTTACGCAACGTACCTTCCGGAAGACAATTTCACCTTCCTCAACGAGGTTTCAACCGCTGGTTCGGTACTGCTGGGCCTTTCAATGCTGCCGTTCCTCTGGAACGTTTACATCACCGCGCGCAAGGGCGTGAAGGTAACCGTAAACGACCCTTGGGGTTATGGCCGCTCGCTGGAGTGGGCAACCGGCACTCCGTTCCCTCGCCACAACTTCACCTCGATACCTGTGATTCGTTCTGAGTCTCCGGCTTTCGATTTGAATCACCCGGAAGCTAGCGACACTGTTGCTACCAAGAAGTCTGTGAAGAAAGGCTAAGTAGATGCGTACCAATGCATTTTTGTTTTGGGCGGGTTCCGCTTTCTATATGCTGTCAGCCGTTGGCTACGCGTTGGTCGGCCTTTGGGAGCCATACCAAGGTTTAGCCTCTAGCGGACCTGCCATTTTTGGCCTCAAGATTGAGATTATTGGAACTGCCGCTCTAATGATGCTTTCGATCATGGCCGCATTCATCGCTTTCTATCTTGGAAGAACTCACAAAAACCAGGGTCCGGTTCCAGAGGACATCCTAGATGCCAAAATCTCAGACGGAGACGCCGAAATCGGTTTCTTCAACGCTTGGAGTTGGTGGCCGTTCTTCTTGGGCCTTTTCGGTTCAATAGTCTTCGCGTCGCTGGCAGTGGGTTGGTGGTTGTTCTTTATCGGGCTGCCACTCGGTCTAATTGCTCTAATTGGTTTCGTTTTCGAAAACTCACGCGGTCACTACGCACACTAAAACTTAGTAAATAGAAATCCCCGGTGTTTTGGCACCGGGGATTTTTCAGTTCAATCCTTAGTCGTAGCTGCGGAAGGCGATAACGGCATTGTGGCCGCCGAAGCCAAAGCTATTGCTGATAGCCAGAATTGGGCCTTCAGGAAGCTTTCTGGGGCTGGTCACGATGTCTAGCGGTATCGCTGGGTCCTGGTCGTCTAAGTTGATGGTCGGGGGAGCAGTGCGGTTCTTCAAGGCCAGAACTGTGAAAACCGCTTCAATGGCCCCGGCACCTCCCAAAAGGTGACCCGTAGAAGCTTTGGTGGCAGAAATGGCTATGTTTTCTAAGTGATCCCCGAAAACTCGCTTGAGGGCGGTGTACTCCGCGATATCGCCTACCGGGGTGCTGGTTGCATGTGCGTTAATGTGCACGACGTCTTCGGGCTTGGCTCCGGCTTGTTCTAGCGCCGAGAGAACGGCCCTGGCAGCGCCCGAGCCCTCAGGGTCTGGGGCGGTGATGTGGTAGGCGTCGCTGGTTACGGATCCGCCAACCAGGTAGGCGTAAATTTTTGCTCCACGAGCTTTGGCATGTTCTTCGGTTTCTAGCACCAAAGCCCCTGCGCCCTCACCCATAACAAAGCCGTCGCGATTCACGTCGTACGGACGCGAGGCCTTCTCAGGCTCATCATTCCTTCGAGAGGTAGCGTGCATTGCGGCAAACGCTGCAATCGGTAGCGGGTGAATGGCTGCTTCACAACCGCCAGCCACCACCATGTCAACTTCACCCGATTTAAGGCGCGTAATTGCGTTGGCAATTGCCTCGGTGCTTGAGGCGCAAGCCGATACCGCGGTGCGGACACCGCCACGAGCTGCCAGGTCCATGCCGATTGCTGCGGCCGGACCATTTGGCATCAGCATCGGAACCGTCATTGGAAGCACTCGACGCGCTCCGCGTTCCTTCAGAGTGTCAAATGCGTCTAGCAGAGTCCAAACTCCACCGATACCGGTGGAAAATTCAACGGCTAGACGCTCAGGCACAACCTCTGGTGCTCCGGCGTCAGCCCAAGCTTCTCTGGCTGCGATCAGTGCAAACTGGCTCGACGGGTCGAGACGTTTAGATTCTTGGAGGGTTAGTATCTCACTGGCCGGCACCTTGGCCTGGCCAGCGAAAGTTACTGGAATTTCGTATTGTGCTACCCAGGTCTGCTGCAGCGTCGAGATTCCCGACTTTCCTGCAAGCAGTGCTTCCCAGGTTGACGAAACGTCTCCACCCAGTGGGGTGGTGGCGCCTAGTCCGGTAACTACAATCTTCACGAAAACCCTCTCAGGGAATTACTGGTTGTCTGCGATGTAGTTAACTGCGTCGGCAACAGTTACAAGGTTCTTCACTTCTTCGTCTGGAATCTTTACTCCGAACTTGTCCTCAGCGTTTACAACGATAGTCATCATCGAGATTGAGTCGATGTCTAGATCTTCGCTGAAGCTTTTGTCGAGCTGAACTGCATCGGCAGTTAGACCGGTTTCTTCGTTTACTAACTCGGCTAGGCCGGCAAGTACTTCATCCTTTGAAAGTGCCATTGTTTCTCCTTGTTTGTTGTTGAACTTTACTAATTTTAGGGCAGAACTACTACTTGAGCCCCGAAGGCAAGGCCTGCGCCAAAACCAATCTCCAAAGCTAGGCCGCCAGATTTAACGGCGCCAGATTTTAATAGTTCGTGCATTGCCAGCGGAATGGAAGCAGCCGAGGTGTTACCGGTGTCAACGATGTCTTTGGCAACCACCACCGATTCAGGTAAATCAAGCTGCTTAGCTAGTTCGTCGATAATGCGAATGTTCGCCTGATGGGTAACCAGCGCTGAAAGGTCTTCGGCCTTAACTCCGGCAACTCGCAGAGCCTCCTTGGCAACTTTAGCCATTTCCCAAACTGCCCAGCGGAACACGGTTTGCCCCTCTTGCTTCATGGTTGGCCAGCTGGCTGTGCCATCGCGGAAGTCAAGTAGCGATGCAGTCATGTTTACGGCGTCCCACTTTGAGCCATCGGAGCCCCACACCGTGGGTGAAATACCGGGAGTATCTGAAGGTCCAACAATTGCTGCACCTGCGCCATCTCCTAGTAGGAACGAGATACTTCGATCGGTTGGATCGATGAAATCGCTAAGTTTCTCGCCGCCAACCACCAAAACGTATTTAGCCATGCCGGAACGAACCAGGGCATCGGCTTGTGCAATGCCATAGCAATAACCGGCACAGGCTGCCGAAATGTCGAAGGCGGGTGCGGGGTTAGCGCCAACCTTGTCGGCTAGAAGTGTTGCGGCCGAGGGTGTTTGAAACGGGTGAGTGATGGTACTGAATAGAACCGCTCCGATTTCTTTAGGGTCGATTCCGGCGTTTTGAATAGCCTCCAAGGATGCCGCAACCGCCATGTCCATCAGACTCAGGTCTTTACTGGCCCGACGACGAGTAATGATGCCGGTGCGCTGTCGAATCCATTCATCGCTAGAGTCGATTGGTCCGGCGACCTCATCGTTGGTTACTACCAAGTCACCTCTGGCGGCACCCAGCGAGTAAATCCGGGAGTACTTTACGGTTTCGTACTGATTTAGTGTTGCGGTCACCTTCGGCTCCTAACCGTGATTCTTGGCAAGTTCAATTGCAGCAGCAATTTGATCAGGGGTTTTTAGCGCAAGAGTCTCTACTCCGGGCATCCCACGCTTCGCTAGACCGGCAAGTGTTCCAGCTGGCGAAACTTCGATTAGGGCGGTTACTCCAGCGGCCACCATCGCGTCCATGCAAAGATCCCATCGCACTGGATTGGAAACTTGGCTCACCAGAAAATTGAGATATTCGACTCCCGACGAAACAACAGTTCCATCCTTATTGGTCCAGAGCGCAATCGATGGGTCACCGGTTTGGATGCCGGCGGCAAAGTTTGCTAACTCGGCCACGGCCGGTTCCATGAAATTTGTGTGAAATGCTCCGGCAACCTGGAGCGGAATCACTCGGGTTCCAGTTAGCGGGGTTTCAATTAGTTTGGCGATGGCATCGATCGACCCAGCCGCAACGATTTGCCCCGCGCCGTTGTAGTTGGCAGGGGTAAGGCCGAGGCTAACTAGGTGTGCCACCACTTCGTCACGATCGCCGCCGAGAACCGCTGCCATTGAAGACTTCGAAACTGCCGCGGCATCGGCCATTTCGCTCCCACGTTTGGTTACCAACTGCATGGCGGTTGCGGTGTCGAAGACGCCAGCTATTGCAGCCGCTGCCAATTCACCAACCGAATGCCCTGCCACGCCTCCAACTTTTTCGAGTCCGGCCGCTTGCAGAGCGGCAAAGGAAGCTAGGGATGCTGAAACAATAAGTGGTTGGGCGATTGCGGTATCGCGAATGGTGTCGGCGTCGGAGATAGTGCCGAAAGTGGTTAGGTCTAAGCCAGACGCTGTTGAAGCCAGCTCGATTGACTCCTTGAATGCAGGTATCTCAAGCCATGGTGTAAAGAACCCAGGAGTTTGCGACCCTTGGCCAGGGCAGACAATAACTAGCATGACTGAAGTTTATGCCTCGCCGCCGGCGCTGCCGCTGTTTCCAGCGGTTACGTCGTGCAGACGATAGCGCTCAATTGCTTGAGCTGGAACGCTGGCATCAATCTCGCCTCGAGCAACCAATTGCTCAAGTACTCGAACCACGATTGAAGGTCCGTCGATCTTGAAGTGTCTGCGGGCTGCCGATCGGGTATCCGAGAAGCCAAAGCCTTCGGCTCCTAGGGTTGCGTAATCGCCCGGAATCCATTCACGAATCTGGTCGGGAACCTGGTGCAGATAGTCGCTAACGCCAAGGAAAGGGCCTCCGTGACCTTCTAGTTTCGAAGTTACGTAAGCCGGGTCAACCCGAGTATCTGGATTTAGGAACTCTTTTTCGTTACGACGTAATCCGTCGCGGCGAAGCTCGGTCCAGGAGGTTACCGACCAAACATCTGCCGAAACACCCCAATCAGTTGAAAGTAGTTCGGCGGCCTCGTGAGCCCAGCGAAGGGCAACGCCCGAAGCCAAAATCTGCGCTTTGCGACCTTCGGCAGGGTTGTTGAAAACCTTGTGGATTCCGCGAACGATTCCATCGACATCAACGTGTTCTGGTTCTGCCGGCTGCACCATTGGCTCGTTGTAAACGGTGAGGTAGTAAATCACATTCGGGTCGGTGTGAGTTCCGCCGTACATGCGTTCAATACCGGAACGAATGATATGGCCAATCTCGTAGCTCAAGGCAGGGTCGTAGCTAATTACCGCATCGTTGGTAGCTGCAATGATCGGAGAGTGTCCGTCGGCGTGCTGCAAACCCTCACCGGTAAGAGTGGTTCGACCTGCGGTCGCACCGATTAGGAAGCCACGGCTGAGCTGGTCGGCCGCAGCCCAAATTGCATCCGCGGTTCGCTGGAAACCAAACATGGAATAGAAAACGTAGAACGGAATGATTGCCTGACCGTGAGTGGCATAGCTGGTAGCGGCCGCGGCAAAAGCCGCAACTGAGCCGGCCTCATTAATTCCGGTGTGCAAAATTTGGCCTGACTCAGATTCCTTATAGGAAAGCAGAATGTCGCGGTCAACCGAAATGTAGTGCTGCCCCTGAGGGTTGTAAATCTTCGCGGTTGGGAAGAACGCATCCATTCCAAAGGTGCGAGCCTCGTCGGGGATGATCATTGCGATTCGCTCGCCAAACTCTGGTGCCCTCAGTAAGTCCTTTAGTAGGCGAACGAAAGCCATGGTGGTAGCAACTTCTTGATTTCCGCTACCTCCCTTGGAGATTTCGTAGGTTTTATCTTCAGGAAGTTTGAAATCAACATACTTACTGCGACGCTCTGGAATGTAGCCACCGAGAGCGCGGCGACGCTCGTGCAGGTACTGAATTTCAGGCGCGTCTTGACCCGGGTGGAAATATGGTGGTTGGTAAGGGTTTTCTTCCAGCTGTGAGTCCGTGATAGGAATTCGAAGTTCGTCTCGGAAACCCTTTAGGTTTTCGAGAGTCATCTTTTTCATCTGGTGGGTGGCGTTGCGTCCTTCAAAAGATTTTCCAAGCGAGAAGCCCTTGATGGTTTTGGCCAAAATAACCGTCGGCTGCCCCTTGTGTTCGATAGCCGACTTGTAGGCAGCGTAAACCTTGCGGTAGTCGTGGCCTCCGCGCTTGAGTCCCCAGACCTGGTCGTCGGTCATATTTTCGACCAACTTTAGAGTGCGCGGGTCTCGTCCAAAGAAGTTCTCTCGAACAAAGGCTCCGTCTTCGGTCTTGTAGGTCTGATAGTCGCCGTCTGGGGTTTTGTTCATCAAATCTACGAGGGCTCCGTCGGTGTCACTTTCTAGAAGAGAATCCCACTCACGACCCCAAACCACCTTGATGACGTTCCAGCCGGCACCGCGGAAGAAACTTTCGAGTTCCTGGATGATCTTGCCATTGCCGCGAACCGGTCCGTCTAGCCGTTGGAGGTTACAGTTCACAACGAAAGTCAGGTTATCGAGACCGTCGTTGGCGGCGAGTTGAAGTGCGCCGCGGCTTTCAACCTCGTCCATTTCTCCATCGCCAAGAAATGCCCAAACGTGTTGCTCGGCGGTGTCGGCAAAGCCTCGACCAGCGAGGTAGCGGTTGAACTGAGCTTGGTAAATTGCATTGATTGGGCCAAGACCCATAGAAACGGTTGGGAACTGCCAGAACTCCGGCATAAGTCTTGGGTGGGGGTAGCTCGAAAGCCCTCCTCCGGCGTGTGACTTTTCCTGACGGAAGCCGTCGAGTTGGTCGGCGCTTAGGCGACCTTCCAAAAAGGCGCGTGCGTATGGGCCAGGTGATGCGTGACCCTGAATAAAGATTTGATCTGCCCCGGCTGGGTGGTCGGCACCTTTAAAGAAATGGTTAAATCCAACTTCATAAAGTGATGCGCTCGAAGCAAAAGTAGAGATGTGCCCACCAACACCAACCCCTGGACGCTGGGCTCGATGAACCAACATCGCGGCATTCCAGCGCATCCAAGCACGATAGGTGCGCTCAACCGTTTCATCGCCGGGAAAATCTGGTTCGTTCTCTGGAGAAATGGTGTTGATGTAATCGGTGGTTGGAACGATTGGAACGTTCAACTGAAGTTCGTGTGATCTGCGGAGCAGATTGAGCATAATTTCACGTGCGCGACCGCGGCCGTGAACTCGCGCTACCGCGTCTAGTGATTCAAGCCACTCGCGAGTCTCTTCAGGGTCCTGATCAGGATTGTGGACTGCGTAGGCATCGTTGTTGTTCAGTGACACCGAATACTCCCTTTCGTGGGGGATGTTTAATAGACGTCTTTGTCGCCTTGGTAAAGGCTCAATAATTCTATTGGTGATTCTGGGAATGAAAAGCACCTAATGGTCGCTTAGAGTAACCAAATCGTAAGAAAACTTGAAGGAGATTCACATGTCACTAATCATCGGAGATTTGGCGCCAGATTTCAGCCTGACCAATCAGTTCGGAGAAACAGTTACCCTTTCCGAATTCCAAGGCAAAAAGAACGTCGTCGTCGTTTTCTATCCACTGAGCTTTTCTGGTATTTGCACCGGAGAACTTTGCGAGTTGCGCGATAACTTTTCGCAGTTCGAACGAGCCGATGTTGAGCTTTTAGCACTCTCGGTTGACTCGAAGTTTGTTCAAAAGAAGTTTGCCGATGAAGAGGGCTATAAGTTCTCGGTTCTCGCCGATTTCTGGCCGCACGGTGAAGTGGCCGCAAAATACGGAGTTTTCCTTGAGGACAGCGGTATTGCTAACCGAGCCACATTCGTGATCAATAAGGCTGGCGAATTGGTTGCCAAGTTCGTTACCGCACCTGGGCAGGCACGCTCGCTCGGCGAGTACGAAAAGGCTTTGGCAACGCTTCACTAGTCCACGGATTTGCACCACACCGCCCAGCCCAAGTATTCTTTTCTCTTGTTGGGCCTTTAGCTCAGTTGGTAGAGCGCCACGCTTACACCGTGGATGTCATCGGTTCGAGCCCGGTAGGGCCCACAAAGGGATACCCGCGAATCAAGAGTAATTCTTGAGGCGCGGGTATTATTTTTCTCATGGAACTAAGTGAATTCAATCCTCCAACCAGGCAATCTTTGACTGACGAGCAAATCAGTCAAAAACTTGGTTCGGCTGCTGCTGATGAGGCCGGCATGCTGGCTGCGATGGAATTCCTTGAAACGCAAACCAAACTCAGAGATGAAGACAATCGTGCCACCGAGTCCTGGCTCGAGAAAATGAGATCGAGTTCCGATCCAAGATCTGAGATTGCCTTACAAAATTTTGAACGCGCCAAGCAGGGTTTAGACCCCCTATCACTTGAGATTGATGAAGTCGTCGCCGAACCCGTTGTCGAGCCCGTTTTTGAACCTGCTGCCGAACCTGTTTTAGAACCGTCAGGCTCTGCTGAGGAGAACGTCGAGGCCTTCGAAGAGGCCATACTCGCAAGCCTTGAAGCTCCGGAAGCCGAAGACGTGCCTGAGGCTCCGATATTCGAAGAGGAAGCGCAAAAGCCAGTTTCCGGATTCCGTTTAGTTTCAGCGTCAAACTGGATTCTTGGTTTTGGGGTTTTGGTGCCGGCCCTTGGAGCTGTTACCGCTCACCTCATGGGGATGACTTTCGTAACATCGATGCTGACTGCACTGGTTGGAATTTTAGTAGGAGTCAAAGTAAATGTGTTGGGTCTGCTAACGGCTCGCAGAACGCACCGGGGCTTGGCAGTTGCCTCGCGATCTACTTTTGGAGTTTTCGGTTCAATCGTTCCAGGATTAATCTTGGCGCTGTCTGGGCTATTCGCTCTCGCGGTTATCGCCTTTGGTCTTGCCACTTATCTCGACGGCAGAATTCAAGGAATTGATAAACCTTTCTCAACCCCTCTGTTCACAGTAGGTTCAGCTGGAGCGCTAACCATCGCCGGATTGTTTGCAATCGGAATCGTGGTTGTGGCCGGATTCTTGGCGATTTTCGGAGGAAAAGTTTCACGAATTCTCAAGGTTTCGCTAGCCTCAGCAACGCTCGGAGGCTTTCTATACGTGGCAATTACTACCACGTCGAGAATCGACTTCACCGGTTTAGCGAGAGTGTTTGATTTGAACTCTTTCCTTATTGGTGCGCCGCTGTTCGCACTAGTAGTGAGTGTCTTTGCCTACGGAGTCGATGGTGAATCAATTTCCATCGCAAGTTGGGGTGCCTCGAGAATGCGCCTAACCTGGCCGATCTTCATTTTCGGGTTCATTCTCCCGCTCTTGGCCTACAGCCACGTTGCCGCTTTGCTTTCGGGAACATCCTTTGGTCCGAAAACTTCGGCTTCATTCGTAATCGATTACTTCTTGGCCACCGGCCAAGAGGTTGGTGGTTCAGTGATGCTGAATCTAGCCATCGTTGCGGTTCTTGGTCTCATGTACACGGGTCTGATGAAGTTGATTGAGGCGATCAAGACGCTCGGTGTAAATCACATCGGATACGGTTCGGCGATAACGTTGATCTTTGCTTTTGTAGTGTTCGTGGTAGTGGAGGCACTGTTTGTTAACGATGCGGTTGCCTTCAACCTAACTCTCACGGCCATTGCGATCATTCCTTCCGCAGCCTGGATTGGAGCGGTTCTCACCGAGACTCTGTTGCGCCGAGGTAAATATCACGACGCATCGCTCACCAGAGGATACGGATTCTACGGCTCGGTCAACTGGGTGGCGATTGCCATTTTCGTTCTCTCGTCGGTCGCAGCCTTTGCTTTTGCAGAGCCTTACGGTTTCGCTACGTGGTTCGGGTTCCTCTCGAATTCGCTTGGTTTTGCGGTTTCGATACCGGTAGCCGGATTACTTGCCATGGGTAGTTCAGTTCTGCTGACACTGGCACTTGGCTATCCAAGAATTGCTAGACAGCAGCGGGAAACGGCAGCGGTTGAAGAACGCCGGTTTGATCTAGTCGACGCTGTGGTTGATTAGTAGTGCAGCTTTCTGAACTAACGCGCCAATTCGAGCATTTTTGGCCTCGAAGCGCCGCCGAAGAATGGGATCGGGTTGGGCTAACGGTAGGAAATCCCAATGCTTCGATCAAAAGTGTTCTGGTTTCCGTTGATCTAACCGATGCGGTTATTGACGAGGCGATTGCCGAAAACTGCCAACTAATTGTGACTCACCACCCCGCCCTACTAAGAGGCGTTAACTCACTGGTTGAAGGTGAATTGAAGGGTGGTTTAGTCTCTAGGTTGATTCAATCCGGTATTGCCAACTTTGCCGCACACACGAACGCTGACGTTCAGGTTGATGGAGCAACATCGGAGCTTGCCAAGCGGCTCGGACTAAACAATTTGAAGCCAATCGTGGGCATTCAATCTGGTTTCGGACACGGGGTTCTCGGTACTCTGGCCCACCCGGTTGGCCTAAGGGAATTCGCCGAAGCGGTAGCTAAACAGCTACCTGTTGTCGCGCGGAAAATTGCATTCGCCGGTGACCCAACAAAATCGATAACCCGGGTAGCTCTTTGCAGTGGAGCTGGTGACTCGTTCATCGAACGAGTGCTAGAGACCGACGCTGATGTTTATGTAACTAGTGATCTTCGACACCATCCGGCTCTCGACGCCACCCAGACGCCGAGAGTAAATGGCAACCTAGCTCTGATTGATGTGTCACACTGGGCTTCGGAGTCTCTCTGGGTGAAAACCGCCGTCGAGCGCATTGCCAGCATTTCTGGCATAAAAGGTGTGGCAAGCAAAGTTGCTACCGACCCCTGGACTGAAGAGGTATTTTGATTTGATTACGGCAAGTAAAAAACAACAGACTCTGGTTCTGCGACTTTCGGAATTTGATTTTCAGATTAAGAGAACTTCTCTGACTCTCAAGGGAGCTGAGCAAAACGCCAGCGTTGAAGCCCTCAGAAGCGAGTCTCTTGAGCAATCAGAGAAGCTACTCGAGGCCAATTCAAATCTCGAACGACTTCAAGATGATTTGAAAAAGGTGCTGGCCGATATCGAAATGGCTGATACTCGGATTCAGCAGGATCAAGGTAAAGCCAAGGCGGTTTCTTCGGAACGCGAACTAAAAGCGGTTGAATCAGAATTGGTTTCGCTTCAAAATCGCAAGTCGATGCTTGAAGACACGGAGCTATCCCTCCTGGAACAGCTCGAAGCTGCAGAGAAATTGGTTTCTGACATTTCACAGGTTCGTGCCGCCCTTAGTATTCGACTCGAACAGGAATTGGCGAAATCGGCTGGGGAGTCGAAGAGCTTGACCGCTGCAATTTCTGAGCTCTCACAAAAACGAGACGCCATAGTGGCTGAACTTGAACCAGCACTTTTTGCCACCTACCAGCACAAGGCCCAGCGCGGTGTTCCGGTGGGACAAACTCTCGGACGCGATTGTTCAGCATGTCGCTTGGCAATAAACGGCGTTGAGTTTGATGCGATGATGGCTCTTCCCGAAGACTCACTTCCTACCTGCCCCAACTGTGACGCTTTTATAATTCGATGAGTCACGAACGTCTCATAATCGAAGCCGATGGCGGCAGCCGCGGAAATCCTGGTCCGTCTGGTTCGGGTGCGATTTTGATCGACGCCGATACCGGAGTGGTTGTCACTGAGATTTCAACTTTCGGGGGAGTGGCCAGTAACAATGTCGCCGAATACAAGGCGGTAATCGCGGGCCTAACCGAAGCATTTCGTCTCAATCCAAAAGCCAGCATCACGATTCGGATGGACAGCAAGCTTGTGGTTGAGCAAATGTCTGGCAACTGGAAAATCAAGCATCCGGACATGCAAGTTTTGGGGATTGCCGTTCAGAAACTCGTGGCTGGTAAAAATGTGTCCTGGGCGTGGATTCCTCGAGAGCTGAATTCAAGGGCAGACGCCCTGGCCAATGAGGCCATGGATACCGAACGTGATTCGGTTAGACATTTAGAGGCACTAGAAGCTCAGCCAAGCTCTCCGAAAGAATTCAGCCCCACATCACCTAGCTCGGTCAGG
>CAIJWY010000117.1 GCA_903824455.1 uncultured Micrococcales bacterium | reverse complement strand
GCAATCGACGAGGTGGTGATGCACTCGTTGGCTAAGGACCGAAATGACCGCTATCAGAGTGCCGAGCAATTCCGTGAACACCTGCTCAGTGCCGCTCTAGCTCCAGCGGCTGGTCAGCCGGCGGCGCCCGTTGCTTTCACTGAGCCGCTGGAGGGTATTGAAACTACCAAGATCGACGCCTTCGACGAGCTGCTGGGTGGTCTCTCCACCGAATCGGCGGTTACCGCCGAAGTGGAACCGGTAACCACTGCCAACACCAACCCGTTTGAGACTCTCGGTGTTGAATTTGAACCAGAAATCGTAGACACCCGGGTCAAGGTTGAGCAAACCGAAAAGAGTAAGAAACTAGCCGGTTTGGCCTGGGGGGTTGGTTCCGGACTGGTCGTTTTCGTGATCGGAATGGTTATTTTCGTTCTGGCTTTCGGAACGCTAAATGTGAATCTTCCAACCAACAAAAACATTGAAGTGGTTGATGTGGTTGGCCAAACCTTCGAAGATGGCGCGGCCAAACTAACGGAACTTGGTCTGAGCGTTGTCGAGAAAGGTGTCCCTAGCGACACCGTTCCAGCCGATGAAATTATCAGCACCGACCCACCAGCTGGAGCATCGGTGCCAAAAGAGACCGAAATCACGGTGACCTATTCAACCGGTGCCGCCGAGGTGGCGGTTCCATCGCTTCTTGGTAAGAGCGAGCAGGAAGCTAAAGACGCGCTAACTTCCGTTGGTCTGATCCTGGGCACAATTACCCAGGGCACCAGCCCTTCGGCCGCTCTGGGCAAAGTAATTCAAAGCAGCCCGGAGACTGGCACCTACACCACCAGTGGTTCAGCCGTAGATTTGATCATCTCAAACGGCAAGGTTGAGGTGCCCAACGTGACCAGCATGAGCGTGAGCGATGCCACTAACCAGCTTCAGGGAGCGAGCGTAGGTTTGACAGTGAAACTAGGCACTCAAGAAGTTGGTTGCGCTAACCCTGTTCCACAGGGTCAGTTAGTTCTTGGGCAGTCGATCGCACCTGGGCCAGCCAATCAGCACTCGACCATCACTCTTTACGTGGCCTGTAACGGCTAGGAGATTAGCGGGCTGAGCGACTTTGCGCGCTCAGCGGCACCGGCGAGACCAATTGACTCAAGCCAGTTGCCGAGCATACGGTAACCACCCTCGGTCAACACACTCTCCGGGTGAAACTGAACTCCAAAAATAGGTTTCAACGCGTGACGAACGCCCATGATTACTCCACCGGCACTGGTTTCACTAAAAACTGTCTCGGCGGTAATCAACAGGTCGGCCGGCATGGTTTCTCTCACAATCGCCAGCGAGTGATAGCGGGTGGCGATAAATGGGTGTTTCAAGCCCTCAAAAATCAGGGAGTCGTCGTGGTCAACCAGGGAAGTTTTTCCGTGCATCAGCTCATCGGCTTGGCGAACAGTGGCTCCCATTGCCTCGCCGATCGCCTGGTGGCCTAGGCAAACACCGAAGACTGGCAAGTCATGTACTAGAGCATACTTCACCACCGGAATCGAAAGTCCGGCCTCGGCTGGGGTTCCAGGGCCTGGCGAAAGCAATACCGCGTCGAAACCGGCCAAAAGAGCAGGAAGCTCAACTTCGGTAACCACGTCATTACGAAGCACCTCGGTCTCGGCGCCGAGTTGCTGCAGATAGCCGTTCAACGTGTAAACGAAGCTGTCGT
>CAIJWY010000116.1 GCA_903824455.1 uncultured Micrococcales bacterium | reverse complement strand
TCGTGGGCGTAGGCCAAGCCGATGCCTGAGCTAGCTCCGGTGATTACCGCTGTTGTGCCCTTGAAATCCATCTATTTCTCCTAAGAATTGTCTTTAGTTTCTACTATCGCACAGCCGAACTCCCGCTAGGCTCGGCTCATGAATCGTATCGAAAAGCCTGCCCTGGTTGTAGCAATAATTGGGCCAATTCAATCCGTTCTCGGCTGGACAATAGCTGGTGCCCTCTGGGTTGGTTACGACCCGGTTAGACAGACCATCAGTGACCTGGCGGCTAATGAATCTCCGGTAAACGTGATCATGTCTAGCTTCTTTGTGCTTGGCGGAATCCTGACCTTGATTGCAGCCGTCTACGCTAGAACTTTTGCCATGCCAGGTCGCGTGGCACTTTTTGTTTCGGCCATCTGTACGTTTGGGCTAACTATCTTCCCAACTCCGCTGATTGGTTATTCCCTATGGCACAGAATCTTTGCCATTTCATCGTTCGTGCTTTCAGCTGGCTGGCATCTTTTTGCGATGCGCTTTCGCAAAGATGCGCCTTGGATTTTGAAACCGCCAGCCGCGATTATCGGAACTGCGCTTCAAACCGCTCTCGCACTTTGGTTCCTGAGCACCTGGACTGACCCAAACGCCACGGATGTAGGCGTGTGGGAACGTGTTGTAGCCGTTAGCCAGTCGCTCTATGTGTCGGTAGTAGTTATTGTGATTTACCTAGGGCAGCGGTCTAAAGGTACTTCACTTTGAACCACCAGATGTAGGCAACGGCTTTAGCAGTGCCGCCAACGACTCTCGCGGTGATCTTGGCTGAACCTCGATAAAACTTCAGGTTGGTTAGATAAACGGTTACTAATCCCTTGCTGTTTGAAACAGTGTTAACGTCTGAGAGATTTTCTCCAATGCCTGTGAATGAGAACTTCACTCGAACGCCGGCAGATGGCTTCCCTTTATCGGTGACTAGGAACTGGGTAACCCCAGCCGCGCCAGCAATGCCTCGGACGTTCTTTACCACTGCGGCGATTCTATTTGTTGGCATTCGGAAGTTAACCATTCCGTCAGCCGATTCGGTGATGTTTGGCCCAGCCAGCACCTTGTATTTGAAGTGCCCTGCGGTGGTGGCATTGCTCAAGATCAGCGGAATTGTTGCTATCGAATTTTCATCCAGCTTGAAGAAACAGGTGTGGCTGTTACCCCCAAGAGTTTGCTGGTCACAAGCGGTTGAAGAAACTCCGGCTGGCCCAGAGACCAACTCAAGCCCAACCCCACCGACGAAATCGAAGAAGTTGATTTGAGCAAACTTGCCAGCCTGCGCCGCCGTTCCGGTGAACTTTAAAGTTACTTTCTGGGCTTGGGTTGAAAGTAAATAGCCAGCGCCGTTTGCCTTGGCTCCGCCGCCACTTATGGTTACTGCGGAAAGTGTTGGTGAGGTAATCCAGGTGTCAACAATGGCATGAGCGGGAGTTGCCACCATAGCCAAAGTTACGGTCATCAGAATTGTTATAAGTTTGCGCATAATTTTTCTTTCGGTCATTTGACCGCGCGCACACACGTTTAGGTAAGAGTAACAGGCTAAAGCCTAGAAGGAAGTACTTGGCAGATCGCGCTCTTGATTGATAACTCCGGAAATCATTCGAGCAACAACTGCTTGAACACTCTTACCTTGGCCAAAGTTAGGAGCTGTTCCGAAAATTGCCCGCGAAGCCAAGCCGGATTCGGTGTGACCAGGTCTAGCGTCGATCCAACTCACACCAGCCTTACGAAGCTCTTTGGCGGCCGCTTGAGCAAAGCCCAGTAGTGCGGTTTTGCTGGCCGAGTAAGAGGCTAGACCAGCCATTGGCATCTCGGAGATAACTCCACTGATCGAAAGCACGAATGGTTCACGCTCAGAATTCGCCGACTCCACCAGGTTCGGCAGCAGAGCGGTGGTGATTTGAATCTGACCGGAAGCATTCACCTGCATCAGGCGGCTGGTGACGTTCGACGGGGTGTCGGCAATTGAGCCGAATGCAACCAACCCGGCGGCCAAAATGATCCCATCCAGCGCATCTGGTTGCGATCTCAAGAAAGTAGTTAGCTGATCGATCGAAGCCGGCGACTCCAAGTCCAAAATGAGGCGCTGGTGCAAATCGATCCTGAGTCGCGCCGAACTTTCAGCAGTTCGAGCTGTGCCAGACACCAAAGCGCCTTGCGACATGAGTTGGTTGCAGAACTCAGCGCCAAAGGCGCCGCTCGCGCCAACCACTAAAACATGCTTACCAGCCAATGAGTGCATAGTGTCCTGCCCGAGTTTGAATTTCAATCTTTTCCTACAATTATCCGTTACCTGAATAACCGAGTGGAAGATACTTCCAAGTTAGAGTTTTAGAAAGAGCCAGATTGGCTCGCGAGAGGTAAGTATGGCCCAGAAAGAACAGAAGGCTCAGAAGAACACCAAAAAGGCACCTGCAAAGTCGCTAAAGGAAAAGCGTCTCGACAAGCAGGCCAAGTCTGACAAGAAGTAGGCAAACCTAGATCAAATAGGTCTTGAATAAAAACTCGCGGCCAGCGGTAATCGATTTTCATTTAGGGGCCTCATGTCTAGTGCTACGACCAAGGGGTCAACAACACTTAGAAAAGACATCCAGGCTCTAAGAGCCATAGCCATCACACCCGTTGTGCTGTTCCATCTTTGGCCAGCCCGAATTTCAGGTGGCTTTGTTGGCGTTGACGTATTTTTCGTGATTTCGGGTTTTCTAATTACCAGTCACTTGCTCCGCGAAGTTGAGAATAACTCTTTCAAGATCTCAGATTTTTGGGTTCGCAGAGTTAGAAGGCTATTACCGGCCTCGTTCACAGTTTTGCTGGCGACGGCGCTCTCAGTTATTGCATTGGTTCCGGTGCAGTTATGGCTTCAATGGCTCAAAGAAATACAAGCGTCAATTCTCTATTTTGAGAATTGGATTTTGGCACTAGACGCGGTCGACTATCTCGCTCTCTCTAATGAACCTTCACCCGTTCAGCACTTTTGGTCACTTTCAGTGGAGGAGCAGTTTTATCTCGTTTGGCCACTTCTCATAGCATTCGCAATTTTTCTGGTGAGAAAGACAGATTGGAAAAGCAGACGTTCTGCGATTCTTGCATTGCTCCTGCTGCTAACCGTTAGCTCATTCGGCTATGGCGTCAATCTAACTCAAACTGAGCCGGCGATTGCCTATTTCTCAACTCCAGTTAGAGCATGGGAGTTTGGAGTAGGTGCGTTGATAGCATTTGCCCCTGCAATAAGAAATGCGACTGCGAAATGGGTTGCATCCATATTCGGTCTTGCACTCATTGCCTATTCGAGCTTCGTTTATTCAACGGAATTAGCGTTCCCGGGTTACTGGGCTCTCATCCCGGTTCTGGGAGCAGCGGCTGTAATTTGGGGATCTTCGAACAATGGCGCTCTCGGAAGAGTTTTTGCCTTAAAGCCTTTGCAATGGTTGGGCACCCAATCGTATTCGATTTATCTCTGGCACTGGCCGATAGTTACCCTGCTGCCTTACGCCTTGGGCGCAGACCTAGACACCCGCGGCAAGATATTTGCTCTGGCATTGACCCTACTGTTGGCCAAGGTTACGACGGCATTCATTGAGAGACCATTTTTGGCGGGTGGACGTGTTCCAAGATTCAAGCCAGCCACTGTCTTTGCCTCTCTGGTCACGGTGTCTCTAATACTCGTGGGGTCGGCTGCAGTTGGCATTGAACAGGCTAAAGCTTCTATCGAGGCAGAAAAGAAGAATACTGATGCCCAGTTCAACGGCGTCATCGATTGTTTTGGCGCAGGAGCAAGGGCTCCTGGTAAGGATGCCTGCACCAACCCAAAACTGAAAGAGCTTTTTCCACCCTTGGCATCTGCCGCGTCCGATAGCTTTTGGCCGGAAGGGTGTCCTACCGAGACCCGAGAAGATGTTCAGCCTAGATTCTGCGAAGTCGGCAATGGTAAATCTGAAATTCGAATTGCGCTGGTCGGCGACTCTCATGCCAAACAAT
>CAIJWY010000115.1 GCA_903824455.1 uncultured Micrococcales bacterium | reverse complement strand
GAATGATGCCTCCCAAACCTTGCGGTTCTCGTTGGCGTAGTTTTGGTAGCCACGAGTGTGTTTCAAAACTGCGTCTTCGACCTCAAAGGTCTGTTCTGGGTCGAATCCTAGAACCGTTTTGAGCCCGGCCAACTCCTCGGTTCCTAGCGCTGATCCGTGAATCTTTCCAGAATTCTGCTTCTTTGGAGACGGCCAACCGATTATGGTTCGAAGCTTGATAAACGATGGCTTATCGGTCACCGCTTTGGCACGTTCGATTGCGTTATACAGCTCCTCGATGTCTTCAAGGTATTCGCCAGTTTTTCGCCAATCAACGGTTTGTGTGTGCCAGCCGTATGACTCGTAGCGATCAATAATGTTTTCGGTGAAGGAGATGTTCGTGTCGTCTTCAATCGAAATCTGATTGCTGTCGTAAATCACAACTAGGTTTCCAAGTTTTTGATGCCCTGCCAGCGAAGCCGCCTCAGAGGTTACGCCCTCTTGCATGTCACCATCGCCTGCAACCACGTAGACGAAGTGGTCGAAGGGAGATGAGCCCAGAGGTGCCGAAGGATCGAATAGGCCTCGTTCGTACCTCGCCGAGTATGCAAAGCCAGTTGCCGATGCGAGGCCCTGACCTAGAGGGCCGGTGGTGATTTCCACACCCTTGGTGTGCTTGTATTCCGGATGTCCAGGCGTTGCCGAACCCCAGGTACGAAGTGCCTTAAGGTCATCTAGCTCGAGACCATAGCCGTGTAGAAAGAGCTGGTTATAGAGAGTGAGCGACGAGTGACCAACGCTGAGAATAAAGCGGTCTCGACCGATCCAACGGTCGTCACTTGGATCGTGGCGCATTACCTTGTTGAACAGAAGGTAGGCAACTGGAGCCAGTGATATTGCGGTGCCAGGGTGGCCGTTGCCAACCTTTTCAACCGCGTCTGCTGCGAGCACACGGGCGGTATCGACGGCGCGCGAATCAAGCTCTGACCATTGGAATGCTGACACAGCGACTCCTTGAATTTATGCAGAATGCCTAGGCATTCTTCGGATGTTTTGGGGCTACGTCGCCTATTTGGAACTCTAAAAAGTCTTATTGTTCTCGAGCAAAAGTCTACTACCGAGCGTGCCTGTAAACTGGTTGGTGATGTCTAAGTTACGTGCCTATGTTGCACTCACCAAGCCCCGCGTGATCGAACTTCTCTTGGTCACCACGGTTCCCGCAATGATTCTGGCAAACGCCCCGAACGGGTTTCCCGACATATTTCTGGTGATCAACGTGCTAATCGGCGGAACGCTATCGGCCGGAAGCGCCAACGCGTTCAATTGCTACATCGATGCGGACATTGACAAGATCATGCAGAGAACCAAGAACCGACCACTGGTTACCGGCGAAATATCTAAGCGTGAGGCGCTGGTTTTCGCCTATGTCACTGCATTTGTTTCATCTGCATTTCTTTTGGTAACGGCCGGATGGCTCGCCGCCTTGCTTTCGCTGGGGGCAATTTTGTTCTACGTGCTGATTTACACCCTCCTGCTAAAGCGTAAAACCCCTCAAAACATCGTTTGGGGAGGAGCTGCCGGAGCGATGCCGGTTCTAATTGGCTGGGCCGCTGTAACCAAGGACCTTTCGGTTTCTGCTTGGCTACTGTTTTTGGTGATCTTTTTGTGGACACCGCCGCACTATTGGCCACTGTCTATGAAATATCGCGACGACTACGCGTCGGCCGGTGTTCCGATGTTGCCAGTGGTTCGAAACCCGAGAGTGGTTGGAGCCCAGATTTTGTTGTACACCTGGGCCATGGTTGCTAGCTCATTGCTGCTGATACCGGCGGCGCAGATGGGTGTCATCTACACAATCACCGCAGGCGCTTTTGGCATCTGGTTCACCATCGAAGCCACGATTCTCTATCGTCAAGCTCAGAATGGAGTACCGACTTCGCCAATGCGGCTTTTTCACGGTTCGATTAGCTATTTGACACTCTTGTTTCTGGCGGTTGCTGTCGATGCGCTAATCCCAATCGCGTTTTTCGGCTAGTGGTTTTTTAGCGATTCCAATCTGGCGAGTGATTCAATTCTCTCGGCCGCGTGGTCAACCATCTGCTGAGGGTAACCGTTTCGGTAACCATCTGGAGAATTCCAAGGCGCGTGAGCCGCAGCACCTTCTAGGTGACGAAGCTCTGGGATGAATTTGCGAACGTAATCGCCATTTGGGTCAAACTTGAGGCCTTGCATAACGGGGTTGAAAACTCGATAGTAGGGCGAGGCGTCAGTTCCACAACCCGCTG
>CAIJWY010000114.1 GCA_903824455.1 uncultured Micrococcales bacterium | reverse complement strand
TCGGCTTCGTCTTGGCGCAGCAGCCCGTGGTTCACAAAAACACAAACCAGTTGATCGCCGACCGCCTTGTGCACGAGAGCCGCGGCAACTGCCGAGTCGACTCCTCCGGAAAGTCCGCAGATTACGCGGTCGGTGCCAACCTGTGCGCGAATTTTTTCAACCTGTTCGGCGATAACGTTGCCCGAGTTCCAGGTTGCCGGAATTCCAGCGGCGTTGTGAAGGAAGTTTTCCAGAACGTTCTGCCCAAACTGCGAGTGCTTTACCTCTGGGTGCCACTGCACGCCATAGATTTTCTTTTCGCTGTTGGCAAAGGCAGCTACCGGGGTGGTGTCGGTCGAAGCTAGAACCTCAAATCCAGCGGGAGCTTGCATCACCTGATCGCCGTGGCTCATCCAGCAAATCTGCGACTGCGGTTGACCGGCCAAAATTTCGCCGCCGGCTCTAACGGTAAGTTCGGTAGCTCCGTATTCTCGTTTGCCGGTCTTGTCGACGCGTCCGCCTAAGGCGTTAGCCAGAGTTTGGAAGCCGTAGCAAATCCCAAGAATCGGTATGCCCAATTCCAGAATTGCGGGATCGAGTTGTGGTGAGGAGTCTTCGTAGACCGACGAAGGCCCTCCAGACAGAATGATCGCCGAAGGGTTTTTGGCCTTCACCTCGGCTGCAGTGATCGTGTGGTGAACGATCTCACTGAACACACTGGCTTCGCGCACTCGACGAGCGATCAGCTGGGCATACTGCGCGCCAAAATCAACAACTAGCACCGGCTGGTTCAATTTACTCCCCGGATTCTTTTAGCTGGGCTTCAGCAACTTTGCGAAAGTGGCGTTCTGCGAAAAAACTGAGGAATGGAACCACTCCACCGGCGGCGATTAGCAGGAATCGTCCTAGGCTCCAGCGAAGCAGAGACCAAAGACGGAAGTCGGTATAGAGGTAGAAAACGTAAAGCCAGCCGTGAACAATCAAAATCATCGAAGTCAGGTTGAAGCCGGTATCTGGAAGACCGACTCGGAAACCATCGGCATCCATCGAAAAAGTTTCGAACCACAAAACCCCGTGTGGCCCGGCGAGCCAGAGATCGGTCGAATGAATCAGGCGGATGGCATAAAGAACGGTGATGACGATTAGAAAAACGCCGGTTATATTGGCCGCAACGCGATACTGACCGAGAACTCTGGTCACGGTTTCGCGAAGTTTAGGCGGGTTTGGCATTACTCAATTCTACCTTTGCCGATTTGACGAATCACTTCGTCCCTCACCAATCTCGACCATAGGAATATGGCGAATCCGGCGAACAATGTCCATTCAGCCGCGTAGAAAGCGGTTAGCCAGTTGAATTCGGTTTGACCAGGGTTGTTTCCGATGACGATTGACTCGCCGAGGGTGTGCGGTTTTTGAACGATGACAAAGCCGGCATAAGCGTCGACGGTTTCAGGCAGCCCAGGCTGGTTGATCATCTGCTCGACCGAAAGGGTTTCAAACTTTATGCCATCGCTGGCTCGAGGTTCTTCGCTCGGTTCGTAAATTCCCCGAAAAGTTTGCAGCGCAGTTATCTCGGCCGAATTCGAGATTTTTTCACATTCCGCTCGAGATTGTTCTTCTTTGGCAAACCAGCCAAGGGCCAGGGTCACCAATTTGCCGTCTGCGGTTGTTGCCGGGCGTGCCAACCAAAAACCGGTTTTCGATCCGCCTTGACCATCGAGCTGGATGCGATTCGCAATCAGGTAGCACTGATCAGGCATTGGTGTAGCCTCGACGGAAACTAACCGATCCGCCTGCGGCGCTAGAAATGGGCTCGAGGTTTTTGCCAAATCCCTCAGCGACACCAGAGTTTGGTTCGCGGGGGTTTTAGGAACGTACCTAACCGTGCGATCGAATTGCCATTGGGCAAATCCGGCAAACATCGCGGCCACCGCGAGCGCAAGTAGCAGAGCGCCAATCCACTTAGGTCGCGAAGCGACTCGGAGGAAAGTTGGCTTCGACATTTAGGAGTTGTATGGAGCCACAACTACATCGACGCGCTGGAACTCTTTCAAGTCGCTATAGCCGGTCGTTGCCATGGCTCGCTTTAGTGCGCCGATCAGATTGGTGGTTCCGTCGGCTGAAGAAGATGGGCCGAGCAAAATCTGCTCAAGCGAACCGGTTGTGCCAACCTGAACCTTCGACCCGCGAGGTAGCTCCGGGTGGAAAGCTTCCTGACCCCAGTGCCAGCCCTGGCCTGGAGCTTCGGTTGCCCTGGCTAGAACCGATCCGAGCATCACCGCGTCGGCGCCGCAAGCGATCGCCTTAACGATGTCGCCTGAAGTGCCCAGACCGCCGTCGGCAATCACGTGAACGTAGCGTCCGCCGGATTCGTCCATGTAATCGCGACGAGCGCCGGCAACGTCGGCAACAGCGGTTGCCATCGGTGCATGGATACCGAGCACCTTGCGAGTGGTCGAGGCGGCTCCGCCGCCGAAACCAACCAGCACGCCGGCAGCTCCGGTGCGCATTAGGTGAAGAGCGGCGGTGTAGGTGGCTGCTCCTCCAACAATTACCGGCACATCAAGTTCGTAGATGAACTGCTTTAGGTTTAGTGCCTCTTCAGACTTCGAAACGTGTTCCGCCGAAACGGTGGTTCCGCGAATAACAAAAAGGTCAACTCCGGCCTTGACCACGGTTTCGTGGAACTCAACGGTTCGCTGCGGTGAAAGCGCTCCGGCCACGGTTACCCCGGCATCGCGAATCTGGGCTAGGCGTTCACGAATAAGTTCTGCCTTGATTGGCTCGGAGTAAAGCTGCTGCATGCGTGCGGTCGCCGCTTCAGGAGTTAGCTTGGCGATCTCATTTAGTTGCTGAGTTGGGTTCTCGTAGCGAGTCCAGAGACCTTCTAGGTCGAGCACGCCCAAGCCGCCGAGCTTACCGATGGCGATTGCGGTCTCTGGCGAGACCACCGAGTCCATTGGCGCTGCCAGCACTGGCAAACCAAATGAGTAGGCGTCGATGTTCCAGGTGGTGGAAACATCTTTCGGGTCACGGGTTCGGCGCGAAGGCACCACGGCAACGTCGTCGAACGCCCAACTACGGTGAGCGCGCTTGTTACGACCAATCTCGATTTCAGTCAAAGTATTTTCCTATCGACCCATGTAGTTCGGAGCTTCGGCGATCATCTGCACATCGTGCGGGTGAGATTCTTTTAGTCCGGCCGCGGTGATTCGAACGAACTTACCCTTCGCTTGAAGTTCCTCGATGGTTTCGGAACCAACGTAACCCATCGAAGCACGAAGGCCACCAACCAGTTGGTGAACCACGGTCTGCACGGTTCCGCGGTAAGGAACCTGACCTTCAATTCCTTCTGGAACTAACTTGTCTTCGCGAAGCACGTCGTCTTGGAAGTATCGGTCTTTCGAGTAGCTCTTGGCTTCGCCGCGCGACTGCATGGCTCCGAGCGAGCCCATGCCGCGGTAGGTCTTGTATTGCTTGCCACCAACGAAAGTGATGTCGCCAGGAGCCTCATCGGTTCCGGCTAGCAGCGAGCCCAGCATTACTGCGTTCGCACCGGCCACCAAAGCCTTGGCGATGTCGCCGGAGTACTGAAGCCCGCCATCGGCGATCACTGGAACACCGGCTGGTTTACAGGCAAGCGATGCTTCGTAAACTGCTGTTACCTGGGGCACGCCAACTCCGGCGACCACGCGGGTGGTGCAGATTGAACCCGGGCCAACCCCAACCTTCACGCCATCGGCGCCGGCGTCGACCAGAGCCTTTGCGCCTTCGCGAGTGGCAACATTGCCACCAATGACGTCGACGTTTTTGGCAAAGGGTTCGGCCTTAATCTTCGCTACCATTTCGAGCACGGCACTGTTGTGTCCGTGGGCGGTGTCAACCACGAGGATATCTACCCCGGCGTCGATGAGCGCCATGGCTCGTTCCCAAGCGTCGTTGCCAACACCAACGGCAGCGGCCACCAGAAGGCGTCCGGATGAATCTTTCGAAGCCAGAGGATACTTATCGCTCTTGTCGAAGTCTTTAACGGTGATCAAACCCGAGAGGCGTCCGTTGTCGTCTATAAGAGGTAGCTTTTCGATTCGGTGCTGAGCAAAAAGGGCAATCGCCTCGTTTGGATTGATGCCGGTCTTGGCGGTGATCAGCGGCATCGGGGTCATGATATCTTTCACCAAAGTGGTTGGACGCTGAACTTCTAGAACGAAGCGCATGTCTCGATTGGTGACAATTCCAAGCAGGATGCCGTCTTCGTCAACCACTGGAAGACCGGATACGCGGTAACGACCGCAAAGTTCGTCGACTTCTTCAATGGTGGCCAGCGGGTGGGTGGTGAGCGGGTGGGTAATCATTCCGGCTTCGGAACGCTTCACCATGTCTACGGCCTGAGCTTGGCGCTCTAGCGAAAGATTGCGGTGCAGTACCCCGATTCCACCCTGACGAGCCATCGCGATGGCCATTCGAGCCTCGGTAACGGTGTCCATAGCCGACGAAAGCAGGGGAACATTGATCTCCACGCGCTTGGTGAGACGGGTCTTAGTGATCACGCCGCTCGGCACGATGTTTGATTCGCCAGGCAAAAGCAACACATCGTCGTAGGTTAAGCCGACAAAACCAAAGGGGTCGTTCTGGGTCATCTGCTAATTCTACCCGTGCAACAACTATGTTTCTATCGGTCAAATTTGGGTAAAAGCCAAATCGAAACCTAGTAAAGTTGCGATTTAGATACGCAACGAAGCAATTGGTTGCGGTTATGACCGAGAGGTTCAGTTTGTACCAGTTGAAGATGTTGGGTTTGAAGAGAATAGGGCTGTTTTTCGCAGTTCTAATCGTTTTTCTAACCGCACTTGCCGGCAGTGCACCGGCACAGGCTCAGAGTCTCAGCACCGGGGTTTCCATCCACACCGAAGACAAAACGGTGAGCCAACTTATTGTTGGAGGAACCGTTAAGAACGACGGCAAAGGTGTTGCTGGAATCAAATTGCACGTTACCGGCCCGAACTTCGACGAGATTGCCGTGACCGATGAAAACGGTAAGTGGCAGCTAGTGGTGCCTACCAAGGCAAAGTACAAGGTTGCAATCGACCTGACCAGCCTTCCCAAAGGGGTAGATCTTCGCGACCCGAACGTGACCGAACGTGAAGCCGATGTTACTGTTACCGACACCGCCGCCGTTTTGTTCCCGCTTGGTAAGAGCACCAGAGTTATTCAATCGTTTGGCGATCAACTAACCATTCGCCTATTCGCCGGATTGAACTTGGGGCTCCTTTTGGCAGTGGCCGCCATCGGTATTTCGCTAATCTTTGGAACCACCGGGCTAAACAACTTCGCCCACGGTGAGCTGGTCTCATTCGGTGCTCTGTTTGGTTGGCTCACGGCCGTGGTTTTCAACCTTCCGCTGATTTTGGCTGGAGTCATAACCATTTTGGCGTCCGCTGCGTTCGGTTACTTCCAAGACGCGTTGCTCTGGAAGCCACTGCGCAATCGTCGGGTTGGCCTAAATCAGATGATGATCGTGTCAATTGGTTTAGCTATCGTGGTTCGCTACCTGCTGCTGATTTTCTTCGGTGGAGAAACCAAAGTTCTTTCAGGCTCCTTTGAGTCAGTGAAAATTGGTCCGATTGATACCACTGTTACTTCTATTGCCGCGATGGGATTGGCGGTGGTGACCTTAGCCTCGGTTGCGCTATTCCTCACTCGCACTCGAATTGGAAAAGCAACCCGAGCGGTTTCCGATAACTCGGCACTAGCCGCTGCCTCCGGTATCGACGTTGAAAGAATTATTCGAATCGTATGGGTTGTTGCCGGAGGCCTAACCGGGCTTTCTGGTTTGCTATACGGTTTGCAATTCCAGGCCAGTTGGCTAACCGGATCGCAGATTCTGCTTCTACTTTTCGCTGCGGTGACCCTTGGCGGACTTGGCACCGCACTGGGAGCCACCGTTGGTGCACTAATCATTGGTTTCGTGGTCGAGCTTTCTTCACTGGTGCTGCCGGTTGACCTCAAATACGCGGCGGCTTTGGTTATCTTGATTCTGGTCCTGCTGGTTAGACCTCAGGGCGTTCTAGGCAAAAAACAGAGAATTGGCTAGGAGATAAACCATGGACTTAATGCTCACTCTGCAACTTGCCATCGGCGAGCTCTTTAGCCCGCTCACTGCTGCCTACATTCTCTGCGCCATCGGGCTCTCGGTGCACTTTGGTTTTACCGGTTTGCTGAACTTCGGACAAGCCGCGTTCGCCGCTGTAGGAGCCTACGGAATGGCAATCGGAGTTCTAACCCTCAAGTTGCCTCTTCTTGGAGCCATGGGTTTCGCCCTGCTTTGCGTGGTTGCTTTCGCTCTATTTTTGGGAATTCCAACCCTTCGACTAAGAGCCGACTATTTGGCGATTGTGACCATCGCCGCCGCCGAAGTTTTCCGCTACCTGATGTCGACCAGCGGTTTCGCAGAAGTAACCGGCGGTTCGAATGGGCTAAGCCAGTTTGGCTATGAGTTCTACACCTGGAACCCGGTCCCCAAGGCTGAATACAATCTTGGGTTATTCACCTGGACCGAGGAACAGGTTTGGTTGCGACTTGTGGCTTTCTCAGCGGTTGCGGTTTCGGCAATCCTGGTATCCCTAATGATGAAATCCCCATGGGGACGAGTTCTAAAAGGAATCCGAGAAGATGAGGATGCCGTGCGCAGCCTCGGTAAAAACGTCTTCTTCTATAAGTTGCAGTCGCTCATCATCGGTGGGTTATTTGCTGGCCTCGGAGGAATAGTCTTCGTCATCAGCATGTCCAACGTTCAGCCATCAACCTGGGTTACCACTTTCACGTTCATGATCTGGACCGTACTGCTACTGGGTGGTGCGGCCACAATTCTTGGACCGATTGCCGGTGGCATGTTGTTCTTCGTGCTCCTCACCCTCACCAACGAGCTTCTTGCCGGTTTGGTAGCAATCGGTTGGTTGCCATTCCTAGACCAGCCACAGGTGGCTCAAATTCGTTTCATCCTGATCGGACTGGCGCTGATGCTGTTGGTCATATTCCGCCCGCAAGGCATCTTTGGAAACAAGAAGGAGCTGCGTTTCAATGGCTAATGACATTGCTGTGGGCAAGGGCGAGCCAGGTTGCAAAAAAATCGACCCCATCTTGGTAGCCGATAACGTTACTCGACAGTTTGGCGGTCTCACCGCGGTGAACGTTGAGCACCTGGAAATCCCTCGGGGCAAGATCACCGCCCTGATCGGGCCTAATGGAGCTGGTAAGACCACCCTCTTCAACCTACTTACTGGCTTCGATAAACCGAACACCGGGGCCTGGTCTTTCGAAGGCAAAAACCTAGCTGGCGTTTCTTCCTACAAGGTTGCTCGTCGTGGGATGATTCGAACCTTCCAGTTGACGAAATCGCTTAGCGCGATGACGGTAATTGAGAACATGCGTCTCGGCGCCCAGAAACAGCGTGGCGAGAATTTCTTCTCTTCGTTGTTCAGGTTTTTATGGAAAGGTGAGGAAGCTCTCATCACGCAAACTGCAGACGACCTATTGAAGCGATTCAAGTTGAATGAAAAACGTGAAGATTACGCAGGAAGCCTTTCCGGCGGTCAGCGCAAACTTTTGGAAATGGCTCGAGCTCTAATGGGTAAGCCAACTCTGATCATGCTAGATGAGCCGATGGCAGGGGTAAACCCAGCGCTAACCCAAAGTCTGTTGGAGCACATCAAGGGCCTTAAGGCCAACGGAACCACCGTTCTGTTTGTTGAGCACAACATGCATATGGTGCGCCACATTTCCGACTGGGTTATCGTAATGGCCGAGGGTCGGGTTGTCGCCGAGGGAGAACCTAGCGTGGTCATGAAAGATCAGGCCGTTATCGATGCTTACCTAGGCGCACACCACGACACCGACCTTGGAACCATGAAGAAGGGTAAATAGTCATGGCGAATCCAACACCAGTAATTCACGTCGACCGGGTCGATGCCGGTTACCTACCGGGTATCAATATCTTGAACGAATGTTCGCTCACCGCTAATGAAGGTGAGCTAATTGGCATCATCGGCCCAAATGGCGCCGGTAAGTCGACCCTGCTCAAAGCAATCTTCGGATTGGTGAGTGTTCGCAGCGGAAAAATCACGTTGAAGGGTGAAGAAATCACCAACCTCAAGGCCAACAAGCTGGTTGCCAAGGGAGTTGCTTTCGTTCCGCAGAGCGACAACGTGTTCCCGAGCCTAACCATCGAGGAGAACTTGCAGATGGGCATTTTCCAAACGCCAAAGCGCTTCAACGAGCGGTTTGAGTTTGTTACTGGCATCTTTCCAGACCTAGGCAAACGTCGTCACCAGCGCGCGGGTAGCCTCTCCGGTGGTGAACGTCAGATGGTGGCCATGGGTCGAGCCCTGATGATTGATCCTTCAGTGCTACTACTCGATGAACCTTCGGCCGGACTTTCACCGGTTCGCCAGGACGAAACCTTCATTCGCGTTAAGGAAGTAAACGAGGCCGGGGTAACGGTAATCATGGTTGAGCAGAATGCTCGTCGATGCCTGCAGATTTGCGACCGCGCCTACGTGTTAGATCAGGGCAAGGATGCTCACACCGGTTCCGGTCGCGACCTGCTAAACGACCCGAAGATGATCGAACTCTACCTGGGCAACCTAGCCGAGCTTTAAAACCAATCACCACCGCACGATTTCCGTGCCCGCTCTCTCTGGTCACGGATAAGCGAATCCCCCCAAGCATCGCTTGGGGGGATTCGTTATACCCGAAGGTAGTTAGTTACTTGACCGAGTTACCGGCAACAACGCTCTGTAGAGCACTGACACCTGATCCGTCAACATACTTCCAGATACCAATTGAGGCACCGGTTGGGTCACCGTTGGCATCGAACTCGATTGGGCCAGAGAAGCCCTCGTAGTCGATGTCTTTGCCAGCCTTGATTGCAGCTAGGCCATCAGCGAAGGTCTTAACCTTCTCGCCACCGGTTGAAACCGATGTCATGTTGTTCATGATGGCTTCACCAGAGTCGTTGCCAGCCTGCTGAGCAGCAAGTGCTAGCAACATAACAGCGTCGTATGACTCAGCTAGGTAAGCAAACTCGGTAAGTTCTTTACCGTAGTTTGCCTGGTATAGGTCGGCTGCGCGCTGCTTGAAAGCTGCGTCAGTCTCGCCACCAGGAAGGGTACCCTGGGCACCGGTTAGGTAACCAGCCCATGCCTGGTCTGAGAAGTTAGCAAGGTTTCCGTCTACTAGGTAGATCTTCGAACCATCGAAGCTCTTCTTCTGTAGTGCAGGAACGATCTTCTTAACTTCGTCGTATGAGATTACTAGTACCGAGTCGGCGCCAGCAGCAATAACCTTGTCAACGATGGTGTCGAAGTTCGACTCGCCTTCAGGGAATGCTTCGGCAGCAACAACGGTTGCACCAGCGGCTTCGATAACTGCGGCAGCCTTCTTCTCTAGACCCTGGCCGTAGGCGGTGTCCTGGAAGATTACGCCAACGTTTTCGTTGCCATCTTTAACGATTAGGTTTCCAACAACGCCACCCTGAAGTAGGTCAGATGGAGCGGTACGGAAGTAGTAACCGCCGTCTGCCCACTCTGAAAGGTCAGGTGCGGTGTTCGACATCGAGATCTGTACGGTCTTAGCCTTGGTGATCTGGTCGATGATGTTACGGGTAACACCAGAAGCAGCAGCACCAACGATTGCGTCAACACCAGCAGCAAGAAGCTTGGTGGCTGATGCAGGTGCAACTTCAGCGTGGTCGCCGTCGCTTGAGTCTTCTAGAGCCCATTCAACAGGCTTTCCTAAAACACCACCAGCTTCATTGATGTCCTTGATTGCTAGGTCTACACCAGCAATTTCAGGTGGGGAAAGGAATGCCAGTGCACCAGTTAGTGGAAGAACTCCACCAAGCTTTAGTACACCGTCTCCTGGGGCGTAGGTTGGTGCAGGTGCTGCACAACCCGAGAGTGCAATGGCGGTTGCTGCAACTGCAGCAACGGTACCAAGAACACGCTTAGCCGAAAAAGCGCTCATGTTTTTGCTCCTAAATAAAGTAAGGCAGAGGGGGAAATCCCGCTCCGTCCATTCCCCAGTTTACTTAACTAAGTTTTGCTGTGGATAGGGCAAGAAACATAGCGTAACCAAATAGTTATGCCGGCAAAATCGCGGTACTTCGCTGTTTTTGGCGAATTAGGTCGGTACTTAGTAGAACCAGTGCAACCCAGACCAAACCAAACCCAATCCAACGAACCTGAGGCATTGGTTCGTGGAAAACGGTTAGTGCCAGCACGAATTGGATGCTAGGAGTTAGGTATTGCATAAATCCGATGTAACGAAGCGGTAGGTGCTGGGCTGCAAGGCCGAACAGGATCAGTGGCACCGCAGTCATTACCCCGTAAAAACTCAAGCCCGCAGCTCCCCAGAAACCTTGGCTCAGAAACGTGATTCCAGCCGGCGTTAGTGCAACAAACCAAAGTTGGATGATTGCCACCGGAAGCAATAGGCCTGCTTCGAGCGCGAAGCTGTTTACGGCAGATACCTGGCCACCGAGTTTGCTCTTGGCTAAGCCGTAGACGGCGAACGAGAATGCCAGGCTCAGCGCCAACCACGGAAGCCGTCCGTAGTCGAAGGTGAGTACTACCACTGCGATAAAGCCGAAACCAACCGCGGCCCACTGAAGTTTGCTCAATCGCTCTTTTAGGAAAACAACCGCAAGCCCGATGGTCACCAGAGGATTGATGAAATATCCGAGCGAGGCTTCAATCACATGGTGGTCAACGATGGCGATCACGTAAATTTGCCAGTTCACCATGACCAAAACTGCTGCGGTAATCACCCAGCGAAACTGTTTCCAGTTCTTCATAATCACGATCAGCTGTTTGAAGTCTTTGCGGAAGGCCATGATCACCGCAGCGGTTAGAAACCCGAAGACGATTCGCCAAACCACAATCTCCCAGGGGCCGGCAAAGGCAAGCGCGCTGATGATTAGCGGAAAACTTCCCCAAATTAGATAAGCGGAAAGCCCAAAAGCTAGTCCTCTGCTGGTGCTCTTCTCGCTCATGCTCCCAAGCCTACTTAAATAAGCAGACCCCCGATTTCTCGAGGGTCTGCTTCTAGGTTTTAGATTTAGTGAACGACGATTGCAAGAACGTCGCGGGCCGAGAGCACTAGGTACTCTTCGTTGTTGTACTTAAGCTCGGTGCCGCCGTACTTTGAGAAGATAACCTTGTCGCCAACAGCTACATCTACCGGGATGCGCTTGCCAGAGTCGTCTACGCGACCTGGGCCAACAGCGATTACTTCGGCTTCCTGCGGACGCTCTTTGGCGGTGTCTGGAATTACCAGACCCGACGCGGTTACGGTCTCTGCCTCTAGTGGACGAACGACGATGCGATCTTCAAGTGGCTTGATAGTTACCGACACATTGACCTCTTCTTTATAAATCATTGGGTTTTGCCTAATCGGCATTGCTTCTAGTCTAAATCACCGTTAGCACTCACGCAAGTAGAGTGCTAGTTTTGGTTCATGCTCCATGGCGATTTTGTGAAACTGCTATCACCGGAAGGTCAGGCTCTGCTGGCCGAGGTGGTTCTCGACACCAAGGTAGATGTCGTAAAAACCGTTTCTCGCCTGCGCGCGGCCGGCCATGACGCCGGTCTGGTAGCAAACGTGCTCACCCAAGCCAAACTGCGCTCTAGAGCTAGAGCTAAGTTCGGAGAATTCGCCGATCGGATGTTTTTCACCGAAGACGGCCTCGAGCAAGCCTCTCGACTCGAGGTGGCGGCTCTTCACGCCGGACGATTCCGCGGTGCCGGACTCGCTCGAGTGGCCGACCTCGGTTGTGGAATCGGTTCGGAAAGCTTAGCCATGGCTGCCATCGACTTGAATGTGGTGGCGGTTGAGCTAGATGAAGTTACCGCAGCCTGCGCCGCCTATAACCTTGCCCCGTTCGATAACGCCAGAGTAGAGAATGCCGACGTGACGTCGATTGACTTGAGCGGATTCGAGGCACAGTTCTTCGACCCGGCCAGAAGAGAACTTGGAACCGGCCGTGAAAAGGCAACCCGTAAGTTTAAT
>CAIJWY010000113.1 GCA_903824455.1 uncultured Micrococcales bacterium | reverse complement strand
TTGTCTTTGGGCGCGGTAGTAGATATCGATCTACCAGTGATCGTGGGAACCACAATTTTGGCCGCTGCAATTGTGGTTGTTATGAACATGATCCTCGACATCGTCTACGCTTTCATCGACCCGAGAGTGAGGGTCTAGTGTCTCTGCTATCAGTACGCGATCTTCGCGTTGAATTTGCCACCCCAGATGGTGTTGTTAAGGCTGTTGGCGGTGTTTCTTTCGAATTGAACGCCGGTGAAACCTTGGCTCTGGTGGGTGAGTCTGGTTCCGGTAAGTCGGTTAGCAACTTGGCCTACATGGGGCTCTTACCAATGGGTAAAACCACCATTAGCGGTTCGGTGCTATTGCAAACTGACGAAGGTCAGGTCGAACTAATCGGCATGTCTAACGATGATCTGCGAAAGATTCGCGGCAAAGAAATTGCCATGATTTTCCAAGACCCAATGTCGGCGCTGCACCCTTACTACAGCATCGGTGACCAGCTCATAGAAGCTCATCAGGCTCACAACGAAGTGGCCAAAAGTGTCAGCCGGGCAAGGGCGGCTGAACTACTTTCGCTAGTAGGCGTGGCCAATGCTGAAGACCGCTTGTCGGCTTACCCACACCAGTTCTCTGGCGGCATGCGCCAGCGCGTGATGATCGCCATGGCGCTGATGAATAATCCTAAGGTCCTGATTGCGGATGAACCGACCACCGCACTCGACGTAACCATTCAGGCTCAAATCCTCAAGTTACTTCGAGAGCTTCAAAAACAGTTTCAGATGGCTGTTATCTTGATCACCCACGACCTAGGTGTTGTGGCCGGAGCTGCCGACCGAGTAAACGTGATGTACGGTGGCCGTCTGGTTGAGAGTGCTGAAGTTAACGAGCTTTACGAAAACCCGATGATGCCTTATACGGTTGGGCTTCTCGAATCAATCCCGCGCATGGACGAAGCCCATGGCAAACGTCTTCGAACCATCCCGGGGCAGCCTCCTTCACTTATCAAGCTAGGCGATGGCTGCGCCTTCGCAGCGCGTTGCGACAGAAAATCGGAACTTCCAACCGGTAAGTGTGATACCTCACCAGAACTTAAGGCGGTAAGTGCCGGACACCTCGTTCGCTGCCACCTCTTCGAAAGCAAGGGAAAAAGCTAAGTGAACGAACCGTTACTAGAAGTCAACAATTTGCAGAAGTTTTTTCCGGTTTCCGGAAATGGAATTTTTTCTCGCGATCGAGGAACAAACAAGGCCGTAAACGGACTTACCTTCTCGCTAAAAGCGGGAGAAACTTTGGGGTTGGTGGGCGAGTCTGGTTGCGGGAAGTCAACCGCTGGCAGAACAATTTTGAAGCTTTACGAACCAACCGGTGGAACTATCAAATTCGAGGGTGAAGACATCACCGATTATTCCCATTCGAAGATGAAGCCGCTTCGCACGAAAATGCAAATGATCTTCCAAGACCCTCAGTCTTCGCTAAACCCCCGTCAATCGGTTGGGGCGATAATCGGCGCCTCGTTTGAAGTTCACAAAATCAACCCGAAGGAAGGTGTGAAGAAAGCCGTTCAAGACTTACTTGAGCGAGTTGGCCTGAACGCCGAGCACTACGACCGTTACCCTCACGAATTCTCTGGCGGTCAGCGTCAGCGCATCGGAATTGCCCGAGCCATTGCCTTGAAGCCACGATTTATTGTTTGTGACGAGCCAGTCTCCGCACTCGATGTGTCGATCCAGGCTCAAGTTGTGAACCTACTAACCGACATTCGCGATGAATACGCCATGTCTTACCTGTTCATCGCGCACGATCTTTCGGTGGTTCAGCACATCTCCGACCGAGTTGGCGTGATGTATCTGGGCAAAATGATGGAGATTGCTCCAACCTCCTCGATCTACGCGACGCCGCATCACCCATACACCAAGGCCTTGCTGTCGGCGGTTCCAATTCCAGATCCGAAGCTAGAGCGCAAGCGTGAACAGATTGTGCTTTCCGGAGACCTTCCATCGCCAATGAACCCGCCGACCGGTTGCGTGTTTAGCACCCGTTGCTGGAAAGCGCAGGCGAAATGCTTCGAGGTTGAACCAATTTTGCAAAAAGTTGGCCAGGCCGAAGTTGCCTGCCATTTCCCTGAATAAGTCTTAACCTGTTTAGGTGCCAACGTCTTTCGCTTCCGCACTAGATCGTTACCGCACCCATCTTGAGGCGGGTCGCGGTTATTCCAAACACACCGTAAAGGGTTATCTGACAGATTTGGCCGATCTAGCCGACTTCCTTGAAGTTTTCGGGGTAAAAGCGCCTCAGGATATCGACTTAGAGTCACTTCGTTCCTGGCTGTTCAGTTTAAGCGAGCGCGGTATTGCGAAGTCGTCGATGGCGAGAAAAACGGCTTCGGCAAGGTCCTTTACTGCATGGCTTTTGGAACAGGGCGAGCTTGCCAGCGATCCAGGTCTTCGTCTGCGAACTCCCAAGGCCAATAAGTCGTTACCTAAGGTCGCCACGCGCAAAGCGATGGACCAGGTATTTGCCGCTCTCGAGGCTAAAGCGGCAGAAGGTGATCCGATCCACATCAGGAACCTAGCTATTGTGGAACTGCTCTATGCCACCGGCGCTCGTGTGAGTGAAATCGTTGGTCTCGACATTGGTGACGTAGATACGGCACGGCGGTTGATTCAGGTCACCGGTAA
>CAIJWY010000112.1 GCA_903824455.1 uncultured Micrococcales bacterium | reverse complement strand
GCCTTGTATCTAAGCCTTTCAACTTCATCATTTATCGACGAGTCTTTTTCAATGAAGGTGTCTGTTTGTGGAACGTAGGCTTCCGGTTGGTAATAGTCGTAGTAACTCACGAAGTATTCGACCGAATTGTTTGGAAGTAGTTCCCTAAATTCGTTAACCAGCTGCGCGGCCAAGGTTTTATTGTGCGCCAAAACCAATGTCGGGCGCTGGAGTTTCTCGATCAACCAGGCAGTTGTCGCAGACTTTCCAGTTCCCGTTGCTCCGAGCAACACGATGTCTTTTTCACCGGCATTAATCCTGGAAGTCAACTCTGCAATGGCCGTGGGCTGATCCCCAGATGGAATGTAATCGCTAATGACTTCGAATGGAAAAACCTGGCGCTGAGGCTCCATGTTCAACTCTTGGCGCTCTTGGCCAGAGCCAATTTCTCTAGCTCGGCGAACAACCTGGTTGCATCCTTCAGCAGCAGCTTGAGTGACTGGTTTGAACTTAGAATCCGATCGGCGATTTGAGCGCGCTCTGCCGGTTTTGCCTGCGCCTGAATCCTAGACAGAGCTTGTTCCTTGCTCATGGAGCGACTCTCAACCATCCTCATAACCTGATCGGCCTCGGGAGCCTCAACGGTCACTATGTAGTCAAAAGGTAAATCACTCCTAGTTTCAACAAGGAGGGGAATCACGTAAACAACTATGTTTGTCTTCGCAGCCTCAAGTTTGTCTAGGGCTAGAGCTCTTATCAGCGGATGTAGCAACGCCTCTAGGGCGGCTCGTTTGGGAGGATCAGTGAATACGACCTCGGCGAGGGCCTTGCGATTCAATGTGCCGTCTTCAGCTAGCACAGTTGAACCAAATTCTTCAGTTACCCGTTCAAGACCGGTAGAACCGGGCTCCACAACTTCCCTAGCTAGGTCGTCGGCGTCGATGACTGTCACGCCAAGTTGCTCCCAGGTCTCGGCGACACTACTTTTACCGGCTGCAATTCCGCCTGTTAGCCCAACTAGAAACATATCTAAAGCCTACTTAAAAGAATTCGGGCCCATCCAAACTGGATCGGCCCGAATTCGTGAATTTGGTTACTCGGCGCTCTTTAGCTTGTCGCGAAGTGCTGCTAGAGACTCGTCAGCTGCCAGGGTGCCGGCTTCTGCGTTGTCGTCGCTTGAGTAGCTGGCGTTGCTGTCGCCAGCTGCCGGTGCGTCTGGAAGCGTGGCGGCAAGTTCATTAGCTGCTTTGACCTGTCGCTTGTGCTCTTCCCAGCGTGCGTGAGCTTCGGAGTATTCCTTCTCCCAAGTGCCACGTGCGTCTTCAAAGCCAGGCTTCCATTCGCTAGTAGCTGAATCAAAGCCTTCTGGATACTTGTAGGTTCCGCTCTCGTCGTAGTCGGCTGCCATACCGTAGAGCGCAGGATTGAATTCAGTGCCCTCAGGGTTAACCTCATCGTTCGCCTGCTTCAGCGATAACGAGATACGGCGACGCTCAAGATCGATGTCGATTACCTTGACGAATACGTCTTGGTTGACGGTAACGACCTGTTCGGCCAATTCGATGTGCTTGGCCGATAGCTCGCTAATGTGAACGAGACCTTCAATGCCATCTGCTACACGAACGAATGCGCCGAAAGGAACCAGCTTGGTGACCTTACCCGGCGCGTACTGACCGATTGAGTGGGTGCGTGCGAATACCTGCCATGGGTCTTCCTGGGTTGCCTTTAGCGAAAGCGATACACGCTCACGGTCCTGGTCAACTTCAAGAACTTCAACGGTTACTTCCTGACCAATCTCAACAACTTCTGAAGCGTGTTCAATGTGCTTCCAAGAAAGTTCTGATACGTGAACCAGACCGTCTACTCCACCGAGATCGATGAAAGCACCGAAGTTGACGATAGACGAGACCACACCGGTACGAATCTGACCCTTAGCCAAGTCTGCTAGGAACGTGGTGCGACCAGCTGCCTGGCTCTCCTCTAGCAGAGCACGACGAGAAAGAACTACGTTGTTGCGGTTCTTATCTAGTTCAAGAATCTTGGCTTCGACCTTCTGACCTAGGTATGGACCAAGGTCGCGAACGCGACGCAATTCGATTAGGGAGGCTGGAAGGAATCCGCGAAGACCGATGTCTACGATTAGTCCACCCTTAACAACTTCGATGACAGTACCTTCAACGGTTCCGTCTTCGTTCTTAACCTTCTCAACATCGCCCCACGCACGTTCGTACTGTGCACGCTTCTTGGAGAGGATTAGGCGGCCTTCTTTGTCTTCTTTCTGAAGAACTAGAGCCTCGATTGAGTCGCCGACGGAAACGATGTCGCTCGGATCTGCGTCGTGGCGAATCGAAAGTTCGCGGGAAGGAATCACACCTTCGGTTTTGTAGCCGACATCGAGTAGAACCTCGTCGCGGTCGATCTTTACAACGATTCCGGCGATGAGATCGCCATCGTTAAAGAATTTTAGGGTTTTTTCGACAGCTGCTAGAAAATCTTCTGCAGAACCAATGTCGTTTACTGCGACCTGCTTGGCGGCCTTTGGGGTGTTTGTCATATTTTGTTTTACTCAACGGACATGCTCGGGTTTGAACAGAAATCTGCCCAAACGGATGGATACGGATTTGCGCCAATTGGCACTTGATAAGCCTACCTGCAAAATGGCGTGTAGGACAAGGTCAGTGACCGGCAGTTTCCCATGTTTTACCGACGCCAAGATGCACTTCGAGAGGTACTGAGAGCTCCACTACGTTCTCCATGGCGCTGACAACCAGGTCCCTCAAATCATCGAGTTCGCCAGGTGCTACTTCAAAAACTAGCTCGTCGTGGACTTGCAACAGCATTTGGCTCTTTAGGCTGCGCTCACGCATGGCCTTATCGATGTTGATCATCGCAAGTTTCATGATGTCGGCAGCTGTTCCCTGGATTGGGGCATTGAGAGCCGCTCTCCTGGCGTTTTCGCGGAGCTGGAAGATTGGCGACTTAAGATCATCGAAAGGGCGACGACGTCCAAAGGTGGTAACCGTGTAACCATTGAGTTTTGCACCATCAACCACCGAGGCCAAGTAGGTTCGCACTCCCCCGAAGCGATCGAAGTAATCGTTCATTAGCTGTTTGGCTTCGCCATTACTT
>CAIJWY010000111.1 GCA_903824455.1 uncultured Micrococcales bacterium | reverse complement strand
GAAGCCGATGCGGCTGCCCGAGCCATTCACACCGCCTTCGGTCTAGACAGCGAAATTGAAGCCGTGGTCTATGCCGGAACCGGTCGCTAACCTAAAGTCTTGGTAAAGGAGTAACTGTGAGTAAAAAGCCAAACATCGCCCTTGTTGGCGCAACCGGTGCCGTTGGCACGGTGATGATCGACATTTTCAACAACCGCGAGAACATCTGGGGTGAGATTCGTCTGATTGCCAGCGCACGCTCGGCCGGTAAGAAGATCACAGTGCACGGCCAAGAACTCACCGTAGTTGCTCTAAGCCCTGAGGCTTTCGACGGCATCGACATCGCCATGTTCGATGTTCCAGACGAGGTTTCGGAAGTCTGGGCTCCAATTGCGGCCGAACGTGGCGCTGTTGCCATCGACAACTCGGGCGCGTTTCGCATGAACGACCAGGTGCCACTTGTGGTGCCTGAGGTTAACCCCGAACAGGCCAAGAACCGCCCGTTGGGTATCATCTCGAACCCAAACTGCACCACGCTAACCATGATGGCTGCCATGGGCGCCCTTCACCGCAAATGGACTTTGACGGAACTGGTGGTTTCTTCTTACCAAGCTGTTTCCGGTGCCGGTGCGGCTGGAATCGACCGTTTGGCTGCCGAATTGGAAGTTGTTGGTAAAGGTGCTTCGCTCGGTTCGACTTCTGGAGATGTTGCGTCAGCTCTTGAAAACGCTGGTGTTGGACTTGCCGATTCGCCTTGGTCGGTTCCCATTGCTCTCAACGTTATTCCTTTTGCCGGCTCGCTCAAGGCTGGTGGCCACTCGTCGGAGGAAATGAAGGTTCGCGATGAGTCGCGCAAGATTCTGGGCATCAAAGATCTGAAGGTTGCAGCGTCTTGCGTTCGCGTGCCGGTTCAGGTGAGCCACTCGCTAACGGTTCACGCAACATTTGCGAATCAACTCACCCCAGAAGAAGTTAGGGAAGTGCTTGAGCAGCAGCCAAGCATTCGCGTGATGGATGACCCGGCCAATGGCGTTTTCCCGACCCCGAACTTTGTGGCCGGCCAAGACCCAACTTTCGTTGGCCGAATTCGCCAGTCGCTCGACTTCACCAACAGCATCGAACTGTTTGTAGTTGGCGATAACCTGCGCAAGGGTGCAGCACTAAACACCTACGAAATCGCCGAGCTAATAGCCAAAGAGTTTTAGTAGCAAAACACTAGGTAACTAGCAGGTTGTAGCCGAGCGGAGGCTCTATCCTGAGTGTGTGAACCGCAAACTCTTAACCTTCTCCCTGATTGGCTTTGCTTTGCTTCTCAGCGGATGCGCGGTGACGCCTGGAAACACCGACAATGGCGACTATCAAGTCTTTGACCCTGCGGATATTCCAACGGCCCCACCGACGGATGCTCTCGCGGTTGATCCAGCGGTCTTTGATGTGGGTTATTCGGAATACTCATTCAAAGTTGGCGGCGGCCCAACCTGGTGCACGATAAACGCGGAAGAGAAGTTTGCAATTTGCGAACAAATCGAAACCGATGCCTCATACGATCCGCTGCCGGCGCCAGACGCGTGCAAGGTTAGCTTCGGTTACCAATTCAAGCTTTACGAGACTCAGCCAAAGGATGTCGATGCGGCACAGATTACCTGCGCCAGCGGGCTTTATTCCGACCCATCGACCGCTCAGACTCTCAACACCGGTGAAACTCTTACCGTTGGGGGAATAACCTGTTTCGTCACCGATGTGACCGCTCGATGCGACAACAAGAAGGCAAACTTTATTGTGCTTGGCCCTGAAGTTTGGGCCAAAGGTTAGCTCTTAGCGAT
>CAIJWY010000110.1 GCA_903824455.1 uncultured Micrococcales bacterium | reverse complement strand
TCAACGTTTCGTTTCTTTATCGGCGCTCGATTACTGGATTCTGTTAGCCGTGCCAGCAGCGATTGCCCTGATGATTGAGCTTCGAGCGAAGTCAAACTTCGCATTTATCTACGCCGGGGCGGCGCTTTTTGCAGCAGCGGCTAGTTTCACGAACCAGCCGGAAGTTAACTTCAATTCGCGCTTAGCGGTTGTTTTTGCGCTTATTACTTTCCTGCTAATTCGTCGCAGCCTGCAAACCAAGAAGCCTGAGTGGGCAATTGGTTCTCAGATCTCGATAGCGGCACTTGGTTTCTTTGTGGTCAGGGTTGGCTATAACCAGTTCAATTTGGACTGGGACGGGCCGGAACTATACGCCGTCACAATTTCAATACTGTTGGCAATCGGCGCCTGGCTGACCAAGCCGGCCAATGGAAAAATGGGCAGATACCTGCGCCTTGAAATTCCGTTGGCTGCAGCGATTACACCGAGCGTGATTTATTCCTGGACTAGCATTACCAAGCAATTCAGCGCCTTAGATGCCACCGAGATCAGCCGAACTCTGATTGTCTTGGCAATCTCCATCGCAGTTATGGTGATCGGTATTTTGAGAGGTAACCGCGGTCTAAACCTGATTGGAACTGTGGAGCTCTGGCTCATCGCTGTTCCTGGGCTTTGGTTCAAGACCTCAGCAGTGGATAACGGTTCTGCCGATCTAGAACTTCGCGGTTTGATTATCGCCGGTGTACTTTATTGGGCTATTTACCTTCTCCGCAAATACAGTGGATTGAAACTCAAGAGCGTGGTGTTCATCGGTATTCCGGTAACCATTGCTCTTGGCCCAGCTATTTTCCACACGCTTTCATCTTTGGGAGGCTCGGAGATTCGAAGCCTCGACTGGTGGCGTTTCGGAATTGTGCTAACGGTGTCGTTGGTGTTGCTGGTCACCGGTTCGCTTCGCGAGATCGGTGGAACTTTCTTCCCAGGTCTAATCGGCGTAATCGTGACTGTGCTCCCCTACGGTTTCCACCCGCTAACCAATAAGGAATGGTTCCTCTGGGCCATTTTGCTTGGAGTGGCAGGATTGTTGGTTTGGTTGGCGGTTCGACTTGAGAATATGCGCAAGGCCGGACGCGAACCTTCGGCTTGGCTGAAAGAACTCAAGTAACTCTTGATTACTTAGGTATACCTAACTAAAATGATTTAGGTAAGGTAACCCTAAGTTAAGGAATCTTTTGTTCGCCAACTTCATGATCGGTCTTCGCGAAGGCCTCGAAGCAGCCCTAATCATTGGCATTCTGATTGCCTACCTAAAGAAGACCGACCGTCTTCAGCACCGTCCAAAGATTGTTTACGGAATCATTGCAGCCGTCGCCACCTCGCTACTAGCCGGTTTAGGCCTTTCGGCAATCGAAGAGCACGCCAGCGAAACGGCCGAAATTGCGATAACCGGAGTTACCTCCCTTCTTGCAGTCATCTTCGTGACCTGGATGGTTTTCTGGATGGCCAGAACTGCACGCCACCTAAACAAAGAGCTTCAGAGCAAAATTGACACCGCTATCGAAACCAGTGGCTTGGCCCTATTCTTCATTGCCTACTTCACAGTGGTGAGAGAAGGCATCGAAACGTCCATCTTCCTCTGGACTGCCGCGAAAACCACCGGAGAGGGTCAATACGCCTGGGTTGGAGCCTTTGCCGGACTCACCGCAGCCTCAATCCTCGGCTACTGGATCTACAAGGGAATGTTGAAGATCAACCTCGGACGCTTCTTCAAATACACCGGCAGCTACCTACTGGTTCTCACCGCTGGCATTCTCGAATACGCGATTGGCGAGTTCACCGAAATTGGTGTGTTACCAGAAACTGCCACCGC
>CAIJWY010000109.1 GCA_903824455.1 uncultured Micrococcales bacterium | reverse complement strand
GATCCAGGTTCAACTCTTCGTGCTCGTGGTTCCCTTTAGAGCGCTTTGGGCGGTTCGAACGAGCCATTAGTACCAGTTGAGACGATTGGAGTGCGACAAAGCGGTACAAGGGCTACCGTAGCGGCCGTCGATGTAGCCAAGACCCCAGTTGATTTGAGTTTCAGGGTTGGTCATCCAGTCGGCTCCGGCAACTGCCATCTTCTTGCCAGGCAGCGCCTGAGGGATTCCGTAGGCTCCAGAGCTCTTGTTGAAGGCGTTGACTCTCCAGTTTGATTCACGGTTCCAAAGTTTCACCAGACAGGAATACTGTTCGATTCCCCAGTTGTAGCCTTTCAGTTTGCCATAGGCGATCGCCTGAACCGTGTTGGCACTAGGTATCACCGCAAGCTCAACGAACACTTTACTGGCCGCGGCACCGGAAACAACCTCGTAGCCGCCCCGGGTAAGGGAAACTGTCACCGGTTGGTCCTTTTCGGCTTCATCAAAGTAATTAACGTAGTCAACTTCGGCAGCGTAGGAAGGAAGGGTTCCAAAGTAAGGATCCACCGCTGTAACCAGTGCCAGGGCCGCGGTCAGGGCAAAACCCCAGGTGCGCCGAACCGGCAGGCGTGAGGCAACCGCAGTAATTCCAGTGTATTTGAAGGCAATTCTGAACGGGCTAGCCAAACGAGAGGTGAGGGTAGGACGGAAGGCTTCGTGTCGACCCATTTCACCTCCAGTGCTAGATTGACTCAAAATTCAAGTTTAGTTTGCCAAAATTGCTAGCGCCAGACCCAGTTTCTAGGGCAGGTTCTGCTTGGGGCAGGTATTGAGAACCCTTAGCATTGCTGATTTTTCAGGAGAAGTGACCCAGAGTTTGTATCTCTTCTTAACCGCAAGTTGTCTGGCTACGTATTTGCACTGATAGCCGACTCTGGGTAAAAACAGCGAAGCATCTTTGTCGCTCTTCGACCCGTTGGTTGGGCCATCGACTGCCAAAAGGTTTAGCGGATCGTTTGCCAGTTGATAACGTGAGGTCTCCGAAATCCTTTGAGCACCAGTTCCCCAGGCGTTACTTAGAGCAACCACATGGTCAATTTGTACGGCGTTGGATGTTTTCACCCCACGCACGAAGTGAATAAGTTTCCCGGTGTATGGGTCTTTCAAATCACCGGTAGCTACCAGGCACCAGTCGTAAGATTTGCGAGTGATTTTGGTTAGATCACGAGTCAAAATATAGTTCCTGAGATCACAGGTTCGGTCTCCCTGTGCAATATCTCCCCAGCCGGAGGAAAACTGTGCCCGGCTGTAACCGGTGTGAGCCGCCATCGGCTTAGGAACTAGAGTTTTTGCGTACTTGAGGGCGTTAGTAGGCTTTGAAGCCTGGATCGGTTGGGTCGGGATAGCTTGGGAAACCGTAGCTGGCACCAACGATAGGAGCAGTAACAGGCTTAGCGAAACGCTCCGTTTGAATATGTTCGACCAGTCGATCGATGAATGAATCAACCTGCGACTCAATGTAGCCTCCCCGTTGAACCTTAAATCTCATATTACGAATCTCGTCTATGAGCAGTTTTTCCCCGCCCTCGAGATATTCCTCAATGACTTTGATTACAGCATCTACCTGTTTGCGAGAATAACCGAGACGCATGACACCGGCCCGAGAAAATCGCTTTCCCTTAGGTCTCGAAACTCGTCCGAGCAAAGCAATGCGCAAATCACCAATTTGAGTTGACGCCAAATCCCTGGCAGCAAATGTGTCTTGAAGCTTATCGATGGCCGCGTCGACCGCCTCTGGCTGATAGCCGGCCTTGACCATCGTGAAACCTTGGGAGGACAGTTCGCGCCAATCTAGAGTTCGCGCCGAATCGCTCGAGTACTGATCTCTCGCCCGAGAAATTAGCGAATCCACCTCTTCGATGGCATAGCCAAATTTGCCTCTAGCTACTTTAGGAAAGGTGGACATGATTTTCTCCTCAGAGCCCAAAAACGGTTACGAATGCGTAGGTAACGAGAGCCGCTGGCAACATCGAGTCGAGTCGGTCCATGATGCCACCGTGCCCAGGAAGCAGTGAAGACATGTCTTTCACCCCGAGGTCGCGCTTAATGAGTGATTCGGCAAGATCGCCGAAGACTGCGGCCAAAATCAGTAGGCCGGCGAGGATTACCCCGTACCACCAGGCAATGCCAACCACAAAAGTCACCAGAAGAACGGTGGAAATCAAACCGGCAAACACCGATGCCAACAAGCCTTCCCAAGTTTTCTTCGGGCTCACCCCAGGAGCCATCTTGTGTCGGCCAAGTTTGCGACCGACCAGATAACCGAAGGTGTCAATCAGTGCCACCGGAACAACGAAAGACAAAAGCCAAGCCGCGCCATCGTGTTCGCGCCTCAGAAGCAGAACCGAGAACGACATGGTCAGTGGCAGGTAGATAACCACGAAAGCTGCTGCGGCCAAATCCTTAATGGTTTCACCAAAAGTTTGAGAGACGCTGCGGCGCTTCTCCGCGAGAATATGCACCAGACGCCAAACCATCAGCGCTAGCGAAGTGGCCAGCGTGAAGCCCCACTGCCCCACTGCGCCCCAATAGTAGGTTGCCGGAAAGATTAGCACCGAGCCGATAACGGAAGGCACACGAGGCACATACCAACCCTTTAGCCGCAACGCCGAGGATAGCTCCCAAACGGCGAAACCGATCGCAGTTCCAACCAGCACCAAGAAGAGCTCCCGAACAATGAGCACCGAAAGCAAAAACGCAACGCCTAGCAGGATTCCATAGAAAACTGACTTCGATAGGCTGCGTCCGCCTTCTGGAACCTGCTGGTTAGCCACTAGACCTCGAGAAGCTCGGCTTCTTTGCGCTTCAAAGCGTCGTCAATGGCGTCGACGTGAGCCTTGGTAAGCGCATCGAGTTCTTTTTCGGCACGTGCGAGATCGTCTTCACCAGCGGCGCCATCCTTTTTCAATGCCGCGAGGTCATCGTTACCTTTGCGACGAATGTTACGAACCGAAACGCGGGCGTCTTCCGCCTTAGATTTCACAAGCTTCACATACTCTTTGCGACGGTCTTCGGTTAGGTCTGGCAGGGAGGCGCGAATACTATTGCCGTCATTGTTTACGGTTGCGCCCAGATTAGGTTCGTCACGAATCGCCTTCTCAATAGCAAGCAGTGCGCTCTTGTCGTAGGGAGTGATGTTCAAGGTGCGAGCCTCAAGATTTTGCATCGACGCCAGCTGGCCAATCGGAGTTCCGGTGCCGTAGTAGTCGACCAAGATCTTTTGAAACATGGCGGGGTTCACTCGTCCGGTGCGAACTGCGGAAAAATCGTCCTTGGCCGCTTCAACGGCCTTATCCATCTTCTCTTTGATGCTGTTCATGATTTCAGAAATCAATTTATTCTCCTTGTGGCTAAGTCTTAGGCCGAAACGTAGGTTCCGATTGCCTTACCCTTGATGGCGTCGGTGATGTTGTTCTTGCCCTGCATTCCGAAAACCCGCATCGGCATCTTGTTGTCCATGCACAGGCTAAAAGCTGTTGCGTCTACCACCTTAAGCCCCTGAACCAGAGCCTCCTGGTAGCTGATTTTATCCAGCAGTTTGGCCTTGGAATCCTTCTTAGGGTCGGCCGAGTAAACACCGTCGACGCCATTTTTAGCAACCAAAACCTCATCAGCTTTAATCTCGAGAGCGCGCTGGGCAGCCACTGTGTCGGTTGAGAAGTAAGGCATTCCAGCTCCAGCACCAAAGATCACAACGCGACCCTTTTCGAGGTGGCGAATCGCGCGAAGCGGAATGTAAGGCTCGGTTACCTGGGCCATGGTAATTGCCGATTGAACTCGGGTATCAACCCCAGCCTGCTCTAGAAAGTCCTGAAGAGCGAGAGCATTCATGACAGTACCCAGCATGCCCATGTAGTCGGCACGAGAACGGTCCATTCCTCGCTGAGAAAGCTCTGCTCCGCGGAAGAAGTTACCGCCACCAACCACAATCGCGATTTCGGTGGTCTTTGCACCCTCGGCAATTTCCTTGGCGAAAGCCGCCACGTAGTCGGGGTTCACTCCGAGAGTGCCACCACCGAACGCTTCACCCGAAAGTTTTAGTAAAACTCGACGCTTGTGTGCCATTGCTTCCTCCTAACTTCCATCCTAGGCGGGCAAGCGAAAAGGCCCGACCGATTCGGTCGAGCCTTTTCAACATTTTTGAGTTTAGGCGCCGACGCGGAAGCGAACGAAACCCGAAACGGTTAGATTGGCGTTTTCTAGAACCTTTGCCACCGACAACTTGTTGTCCTTGGCGAAGTCTTGCTCTAGCAACACGTTTTCCTTGAAGAATCCGTTAACGCGACCTTCAACGATCTTGGTGAGAGCGGCTTCTGGCTTGCCCTCATTGCGTGCGGTCTCTTCGGCGATGCGACGCTCGGTTGCAACAACCTCTGCGTCAACGTCGTCGCGGGTGAGGTGGTTTGGCGAGAACGCGGCAATGTGCACTGCAACATCGTGAGCGGTCTCGTCGTTGGCACCCGAGTAAGCAACTAACACGCCAACCTGTGGCGGTAGGTCCTTGCTGGTGCGGTGCAGGTAAGCGTCAACCTTGGCGTCTTCAACCGAAGCCACGCGACGAAGTTCTACCTTCTCACCCATGATTGCTGCCTCGTCGTTGATTGCGTCGCCAACCGACTTGCCACCCAGGTCGGCAGCCAAAGCTGCTTCTAGAGTTTTGGCTCCGGCTGCAACAACTGCATCGGCAATCGAATCTGCCAGTGCCACAAACTTCTCTGCCTTGGCAACGAAGTCGGTTTCACAAGCAAGTTCGATTAGGTAACCGGTTCCGCCGCTAACGCGAGCCACGATAAGACCGTTGCTGGTG
>CAIJWY010000108.1 GCA_903824455.1 uncultured Micrococcales bacterium | reverse complement strand
GGCACTACTTCGCATTGGCCTGATTGGCGGAGAAAGTCTGAAATACCTGCACCAGACCAAGAAAGCCTCGATCACCTCAGTTACCCCTAGGCACAACGATGAAGCGTATTTGACATTGATTGAAAAGGCCCAAGCCCACATTGCCGTTGGAGATGTTTATCAACTTTGCCTCACCAACCAGTACCGCATCGAGGGTGAGGCCGACCCGCTTTCAACTTTCATCGAACTTCGTGAAAACAATCCGGCTCCCTATGCCGGGTTCTTCAAATTTGGTGAAACCGTTTTGGTTTCTTCGTCTCCTGAACAATTCATTGCGGTGAGTCAGACCGGCGAAGTTTCTTCGAAACCAATCAAGGGAACTCGTCCTCGCGGGGTAGACGCTGAAACCGATTTATTGATCATTGAAGAGTTGCGGAACAACGTGAAAGAGCGAGCAGAGAATCTAATGATCGTCGATCTGATGCGTAATGATTTGGCAAAGGTTTGTGAGCCGGATTCGGTTTCGGTTCCGAAACTCTTTGATGTTGAAAGCTACGCAACAGTGCACCAACTGGTTAGTACCGTAACCGGCAACCTGATTCAGGGTAACGACGCAATTTCAGCGCTTTCCGCAGCTTTTCCAGGCGGTTCTATGACCGGTGCTCCAAAACTTCGCGCCATCGAAATTATTGGCGAGTTAGAAGCCGGTCAACGCGGCGTCTATTCGGGTGTGGTCGGTTATCTAAGCGATAACGGTTCTGCTGATTTTGGAATGGTAATTCGTTCCCTGGTTTTTGAAGGTGGGCAAATAACTCTCGGAGTCGGCGGCGGAATCACCATCGACTCCGAACCCGTTGCCGAATTGGCCGAAACCAAGCTCAAAGCCTTGGCACTGTTGAAAGCGCTGAAAGCAAGCCACCTGCTCGCGTAATTGGTAACCTTGTGGAGAATAAACAATCCCCAATCAGTGAGTGAATTAGTTGTCTAACGAGCACGAGTACGACGTCCAGGCCATCCAAGAGCGATGGTTGCCAACCTGGGACGAGTTGAAGCCTTTCGACTCGAATAAACCCGGTGACGCACGTCCGAAAAAGTATGTCCTCGACATGTTCCCTTACCCTTCAGGTGACCTTCACATGGGCCACGCCGAAGCCTATGCACTTGGCGACGTAATCGCCCGCTACTGGGCGCAGAAGGGCTTCAACGTTATGCACCCAATCGGTTGGGACTCCTTTGGTCTTCCTGCCGAGAATGCGGCCATCAAGCGAGGGCTCGATCCTCGCGGCTGGACCTACGACAACATCGAACAGCAGCGCACGTCGATGCGTCGCTATGCCTGTTCCTTCGACTGGGATCGAGTACTCGTAACCTCTGACCCGATCTACTACCGCTGGAACCAGTGGCTGTTCCTAGAGTTTTATAAGCGTGGGCTCGCTTACCGCAAGAACAGCCCGGTGAACTGGTGCCCATCCTGCCAGACAGTCCTCGCTAACGAACAAGTGGTTCAGGGTCTCTGTGAGCGCTGCGACTCGGCGGTCACCAAAAAAGCTTTGACGCAGTGGTACTTCAAAGTCACCGACTATGCCGACCGACTGCTGGACGACCTAGATAGCCTCGAAGGCAACTGGCCAAACAAGGTTCTCAGTATGCAGCGCAACTGGATCGGCCGTTCCTACGGCGCCGAGGTTACCTTCGACATCGACGGACGTGACGAGCCGATCACGGTTTACACCACCCGCCCAGACACGCTTTTCGGAGCAACTTTTATG
>CAIJWY010000107.1 GCA_903824455.1 uncultured Micrococcales bacterium | reverse complement strand
ATTCGCAAAGCCAAAACCTCGCCCAGGGTTTTCTCCCAGCCAAACCGTTTTGATGCAAATACATCACCGTTTGAGTCGAGATAAAAATGATTGCCTCCGATTGAACTGGCAACCGCTAGACCGTTGCTGGTGGTTCTTCCGGCAACAGAGTCACCGCCAACCATGGTGGTGAGAAGCGACTGAACGCCGGCCTTGTCTTTGATCAACCCCGCCAGAGTTACCCGATCGACCCACGCTATGGCAGTTGCGGAATTTCCGTATTGAGTGAGTGGGTAACGTGGCGCTAAACCGGCAACTTTTCCAGTCTTATCGCGTACGACGGGGAAAATGTCTACCGTTGATCGATTGTAGTAATCGTGCAAAACGGCCAACCGAGAGCCTTCTGGGCTCATTGCAATTCCTCGGATGGCTGCACCTAATCCGTAAGGATTCGGGATAACGACCAACCCGCCGGCTTTGTCGATTATCTTGATGTCGGCGCCCTTCACGGCACTGGCGGTCCAAACCTGGTTATAGGGATCGAGGGTTGGGTTTAAAAGCTTGCTACGACTATCGACCAATTTGTCTTTTACCCCGATGAGTCCGAGGGTGTAGCTATGTACTGTGTTGTCACCCAGTAAAGCCAAAAATGTTTCGTCCTCGGAAATCGCAAAACCTTTTGCGTCCAGCTCTTGCACCGGTTTCTGGGTGTCATTTATCTGGAACGTTGTGCTGCCAGCGATGTGAAAAAGTCCATCTTTAGTTAGCACCACGGGTAGGTTCGAAGGCGAACCAGATAAACCAGAGGAACCGATCGCGATTTCCTGAACGGTTCGCTGTATTGAAATAGTCACGTCGATTATGCCTGTGACTTCGCTGAGTGTCGCCAGTAATTGCGAACGCAAATATGGACGCTTCCAAGTCGGCATTTTCAGCGCTACAGCATTGAAATCTACCTCGGCATTTCCAGCGGTAACCGTAACCGAGTTGATATTGAGTTTGGTTCCTGTGGGCAGAAGATTCTGAACTGCCGGTTCCAGCCAAGGACTTGGGCCGGCGATGAGGGCATTGGTGATTCTCGTGGCAAGTGCTGCCTTGGTTGGGAACCAACGAAGCTCTGGAACCAAATGGGTTAGCGCCTGGTCCCAGAAATACACGGATACCGGTTGGAACAAAAGACCAAAATTAGGGCGCAGCAATATTGTCAGATTTGGAGCAGCAGAGATACGCCACTTTCCAGAAACCTGAAGCAATCTAAATTCGATGAATCTGGAAGATTTAGGCACAGCTTCATAGGTGCCATCTTGGGCTACACGAGCGTCGAAAGGGACCTCCATTCGAATCTTGGTGCCGGTGTTTGAAATGACCTTGGCTTCACCACTCTGAATTAGGGTTTCAGCGGAAGGTTTCCACTTCGTTGAGAAACTAGCGGTAAGGAATTCGCGCGCAACGGCGTAATCATCTTGGGGGCCATTTCCGGCGTAGAGGAAGCCGGTGATTATTTGCTCCTGCGTGGCCTTTTCGGAAGGACCAGCTGGCGAATAGTAGAGAGCTTCCGTTCCGGCGTCGGTTAGAATTTCCGGACCCAGTTGGTTGGCAGCCAAATTCGGCAGGGTGGCGCAGGCGCTCAACAATAGAGGGCTTATGAGAATTGCCAGGAATCGGATCAGTTTGAAACTCAAATTCTGCTCCTCTGACTCAACGTTTCGCCAAGGGGAAGTGGAGATTCGGTAAAAATCCCGCCCTCGCGACGAGGCAAGGTTAGTCGGAAGGTTGTGCCCTGGTTGGGCTTAGAGGTTACCTGTAACCAGCCGTGGTGCAGATGGGTGTCTTCCAAAGAAATTGCCAATCCGAGACCGGTGCCGCCGGTAGTGCGCTTACGTGCCGGGTCGCCGCGCCAAAAGCGGTCGAAAACCCGATCCATTTGCGAGCGACTCATCCCGGTACCAAAATCTTTGATTGATACCGCAACGGCACTCTTGGACACACCAACTTGAATCTCAACCGGCTTTCCAGCTCCGTGTTCGATGGCGTTGGAAATAAGGTTTCGAAGTACTCGCTCGATTCTCCGTCGGTCAAAATCGGCATCGGCTGTTTTCGAGGGTAGCTTCACGATCAACTCGCAACCCAGGGTCTCCGCCAGTGGCTCTAGCCCCGTGGCAACCATTTGAGCAACATCGCCAAGGTTGTTCGGTTCAATCTCGGCCACCACCGCACCGGCGTCATATCGAGAAATCTCGAGCAGATCTGAAAGCAAGGATTCGAAGCGAGCCACCTGGGATACCAGTGTGTTAAGCGAACGCTGTGCCTTTTCATCGAGTTCATCGGTTTTCGACTCGAGCATTTCGGTGGCTAGCTTGATAGTGGTGAGCGGGGTTCTCAACTCGTGAGAAACATCGGAAACGAAGCGCTGCTGCATTTTGCTAAGTTTGCTCAACTCGCCAATTTGGGTTTCCAAACTTTGAGCCATTCGATTGAATGAGCGCGCCAGGGTGGCCACCACGTCTTCCCCGCGCTCTGGGAGCCGCTGGTCGAGAGCTCCCTGAGCCAAGAGCTCCGCTGCCATTGCGGCTCGCTCGACCGGCGCGACGATTCTCCTAGTCACGTAGTAGGCGACAATACCCAAAAGCAGAATCATCGCCAGGCCACCGAGCGCTAGCGTTGACTGCATGAAATCAAGAGTTGCCTGAGAGTCCGAGATGTCGTAAACGAGGTAAAGCTCATAGTCGCCGGCCACCGGGATCACCACTTTGGAGCCAACCACAATTGATGGGTGCGAAACTCCTTGACTGATTACCGTGATCGATCGATAAACCAGTCTGTTCGAGGTTTCGGCTACTTTGACTCGCAGGGT